>CACZQS010000231.1 GCA_902783325.1 uncultured Lachnospiraceae bacterium | reverse complement strand
ACAATGAACAAAGGTACTGTCAAGTGGTTCAACGCTGAAAAGGGCTACGGCTTCATCACAGGCGAGGACGGCAAGGATGTTTTCGTGCACTTCTCCGCGATCCAGGGCGAAGGCTTCAAGTCTCTGGAAGAAGGCCAGGCTGTTGAATTCGAAGTTCAGCAGGGCGCTCGTGGACCTCAGGCTGCCAACGTTGTTAAGCTCTGATTACTTATATACGCTGACAATCCTATACATAACTTAAGCACAAAAAACGGAGTCCTTCGAAGGGCTCCGTTTTATTGTGTCCTTTATTTTCTGAAAATGAGACCGGTCCGACAGCCGTCCTGTTCAGATTCCTTAAGCACTGCCTCAGGATGTGAAGGTGGTCTGAAGGCCGTTCACGTAGTCGGAATATGCGTTCATATCCACCTCTACCGGCGCCGGCGCCTCCGTCGTCTCCGCAGCCTTATGCGTCGCGCTGTCATAGATAGAATAACCGAACCACCCGACAAATACACAGCAGATCGCGATGATGATGCCGTATTCAATCTTTCTCATGCGCTTCTCGCGCTTCAGGATCTGTTCCTTATTCCTCTTGTATTCTTTGTAGGCTTCGACTTTCTTCTGGCTCATGACTTAAAAAGACTCCTTACTATTTCAATTTCAGTACGCCGAAAATACACGTACTTATGGAGTATAACGCAATGCCGGCTAAATGGCAACAATTATACCTCCGTCATTTGCGTAAATTGTCGAAAGACCGCCGGTGGGCAGCAGCACGACATCCTTGACCCGCATTCTGTTCAGGATCCTCTCCCGGACGATCTCCGCGCGCTCCGGACAGTTGCAGTGGCTGATACCGAGAATCCGGTTCTCGGGATCAGGGGTTCTCTCCACGATGTGGTTCACCATCTTGACGATCGCTTTGTCCATGCCCCGCGCCTGGTCAAGCTGTCCGATGGCTCCTTCCTTCGTCCCGTAGCAGATCGGCTTGATCTTGAGGACCGCGGCTGCCAGAGCTTTCATGCCGCTGAGTCTCCCGTTCTTCCGGAGAGTCTCCAGATTGTCCAGGACAAAAAAGGTATTCTTTGAGCGGACAAACTTCTCCGTCCGTTCCACGATCTCCTCAAAAGGCAGTCCCTGCTTCTCATATTCCGTGATCTTCAGCACGGTCAGGCCCTCGCCTACGGAAGCCGAGACCGAATTGAACACATGGATCTTCGCACCGGGGTGCTCCTCCAGGTACATATTTGCCGCCACGACGGCGCTCTGATAGGAACCGGACAGTTCCGCGGACAAAGTCACGGCATAGATGTGTTCGGCTCCGCAGTCATAGGCTTTATAGAAGGCCTCCGGAGACGGACATGCCGTCTTCGGCACATCCGGGTCCTGCGCGATCCGCGCGACCAGCTCCTTCTGGGGCATCTTCCCGTCATCTGTAAATGTATAACCGTTGACCGTCAGGGTAAGAGGCACCATCGCGTACTCCTCATGCCCCCGAAGTTCTTCAGTCAGTTCTCCTCCGCTGTCCAGCGCGACCCTGAATTTCATAGTAAATGATCATCTCCGTTGTTGCTGTAATTACCGTCTTATGCGGTTTCGAATACTACATGCATTATAGCACAGTGTGCAGCAGTGAACAAGTAGGAGCTTTCGCGTCTTGCGTCCGGCCCCGTTTTGCATTACTATGAGTTCATGATTGCACTGAATATACTGGATATCAAAAAGTTCATGTCCGCATTCCTGATCGGAAGTCTCTTCGACGACTATCTGCTCATCGAATCCCAGATCACCACCTTCTGCACCTTCTCCATAGACGGCCGTCTGGAGAAGCTCTTCGGCGCGGAAGGCGGAAGCGATGCGGAAGAGACCGCGAAGAACCGCGATGCCTCGGAGGATCAGGGAGCCGACTACGTCCGCTGGTCCGCGGTGCGCGAAAAGTGCTTTTCCGTCATCAAGGGGAAGCACACTCCTCTCTTTTTCAAATTCGTCTTCTTCTTTCCTCCCGAAAAGCTCAGAGAGTTTCTTAACAAGACCGACAGCCCCCTCCTTCCGCAGCAGCTCGGCGGACTCTGTCTCAATCTGAGATTCGACGGCACGAATCTGTTCCTCACGACCGGCCTGTCACTCAAGGTATTCTCCCCGGACCGGGAGCTCGGCCGCGCCTGGGACGATTTCGTCCGCCAGCTTCTCATCGATCACGACATCCTTGTGTCGGAGATGTGAATAGCAGCAGTCTTGCTAGCACTCATCTAAAAAGAGTGCTAATTCTTTCTTGACTTTCCCTCACATTCGGATTATATTGGATTTATAGAACAGGCCGGGCTTTTCCGGCCTTAAAGCTTGAGTTTAAGGAGAGTTTTTATCATGGCAAAACAGGGAAATCTTTCGATCAACAGCGAAAATATGCTGCCGATCATTAAAAAATGGCTCTATTCCGACCACGACATCTTTGTCAGAGAGCAGGTTGCCAACGCCTGCGACGCGATCACAAAGCTGAAAAAGCTGGAAGGAATCGGCGAGTACAAACCGGCCGATGACCACAAGTACGAAGTGAAGGTCATCGTGAATCCGGACGAGAAGACACTGAAGTTCATCGACAACGGCATCGGCATGACCGAAGACGAGGTCGTGGAATACATCACGCAGATCGCATTTTCAGGAGCGACTGCCTTCCTTGAGAAGTACAAGGACGAGAAGGACGCAAGCCAGATCATCGGCCACTTCGGACTCGGCTTCTATTCCGCTTTCATGGTGGCGGATGAAGTGCACATCGACACCTTGTCCTACCTGCCGGACGCGAAGCCGGTTCACTGGGAGAGCGACGGCCAGTCCACCTATTCCATCGAAGAGGGAACGCGGAAGGAAACCGGAACGGAGATCACTCTGTTCCTCAATGACGACAGTCTCGAATTCTGCAACGAGTACAGGATCCGCGAGGTCCTTGAGAAGTACTGCTCCTTCATGCCCACTCCGATCTATTTATATGACGAGGGCAGCGCGGCCAAAAAGCGCGAGGAGGAAGACGAAAAGCGCCGCCTCGAGAATCACGAGAAGGCCGTGAAGGATGCGGTCGAGAAGGGTGAGGAGCCGCCCGAGATGCCCGCGAAGAGGGAAAAAGAGCCGATCAACGACACCAACCCGCTTTGGGCCAGGATGCCGAGCGACTGCAAGGAGGAGGACTACAAGGAGTTCTACCGCAAGGTCTTCCACGACTACAAGGAACCGCTCTTCTGGATCCACCTGAAGACCGATTATCCTTTCAATCTCCGCGGAATTCTGTACTTCCCGAAGATCAATACGCAGTACGACGCGCTGGAAGCGCAGATCAAGCTCTACAACAACCAGGTCTTTATCGCCGACAACATCAAGGAGGTCATCCCGGAATTCCTGATGACCTTAAAGGGTGTGATCGACTGCCCGGACCTTCCGCTTAACGTCTCCCGCTCCGCTCTGCAGAATGACGGGACCGTGAAGAAGATCGCGGAGTACATCTCCCGCAAGATGGCGGACAAGCTCTCCGGGATGTGCAAGACGGACCGCGAAAACTACGAGAAGAACTGGGACGACATCGCTCCCTTCATCAAGTACGGCTGCATCCGCGATACGAAGTTTGCGGACAAGATGATGGACTACATGCTCTTCAAGGATCTGGACGGGAAGTACCTGACCCTCAAGGAGTATGAGGAAAAGAACAACATCGCCGTTCCCGAGAAGAAGGAGGAAGGTGAGGAAACAGGCGCCGCTGTCGATGAGAACGGCAATGCCGTAGAAGCGGAAATCGTCGATGAAAATGCCGGCAAGGACGCGGAAGATGAACCCAAGGAGCCGGAGAAGACGCCGATCTTCTACGTTACGGACGAGGTTCAGCAGGCGCAGTACATCGCGATGTTCCGGAAGTCCGGCAAGGACGCCGTCATCCTCAAAGAGACCATCGACCAGCCGTACATCCAGCAGCTTGAGCAGCGCAATGAGCACATCCGCTTCTCGCGCATCGACTCCGAGCTCGCCGACGAGTTCAAGGGCGAAGAGGTCTCGAAGGAGGACGCGGAATCCCTGACAGCGACGTTCCGCAAGCATCTGAACAACGAAAAGCTTGATGTAAAAGTCGAGAACATGAAGGATGAGGACGTCGCCGCGATCGTGACCCTCTCGGAGGAGAACCGCCGCATGCAGGACATGATGAAGATGTACGGCATGGCGGATATGGGCGGCATGGGTGAAGGCGAGACGCTCGTTCTCAACGCAAACCACAAGCTTGTGAAGTTCGTCCTCGAGCACAAAAAATCCCAGTCCGTGCCGGTCATCTGCGAGCAGCTCTATGACCTGGCCCGCATTTCGCAGCATCCGCTGAGCCAGGAGGAGATGACGAAATTTATGAAGCGCTCCAACGAAATCATGATGCTGCTCACGAAATAATAAGGCAATAAAAAAACTCCCCGCGCGGGGAGTTTTTTTATTGCTGTGCGAGCCATGGGTTGTTGGGGTCGGGATCCGAGGGATCCCAGCCGCGGCGCTCGTCGGCCGTGTCGATCTTCACGAAGTCCGGCGTACCTAAGGGGCCCGCCGTCACGGAGTCGTCGTAGATCACGCAGGGGAAGCCCTGCGGGCAGTTGTCGTAAATCCACTTGACGTCCTCGACCTTCATGCGGATGCAGCCGAGGGACGCGGGTGTGCCGAGGAGATTGTATTCCTCGTACTCGAGGTCAGCCGGATTCTCGGTGTTGTAGGGGACGGAGTGGAACAGGATATGACCCACGATCCGGGTCGCGTACTGTCCCCAGCAGTTGTCATACAGATAATGCCAGCGGTATCTCTCGAGAGTTTTGTAATAGCCCTCCGGCGTATTCCCGCCCGTGCTGCACACGAACGAAAGGATCGGCTTCGTGTACCTTCCTCCCTCGTCGAGAGTGTAGACCGTAACGGTATTCATGGTGCGGTTGCATGCGACGAGATACGGCTGTCCGCTCACGCCGGCGAGGTCCCAGTACACTCCGTATTTGCGCCCGTCGTATTCGATCACGTCACTCGCGACGGTCACGATGCGCTCCGCTTCGGAAGTCTTCCCGGTGTTGTCCGTCGCCGTATAGTGAATCAGTGTTCCGCCCGTTACACTCGTGTCTACCGAGGTCACGTCCGCGGTTATCTGAGGGGCTTCATCCATATCATCGCTGACCGTAATCCCCTCAAGGGGATCAAAGCTCTCACCCAGCTTCACGGCCGTATTGACGGCCCCGCTGATCACGGGAGCTTCTTCATCCGTTTTGATAACCGTAACATGAAATGCCACATCCGCGCTTGTAACGTTGCCCTCCTCATCCGACGCAGTCACGGTGAGAGTAATGTCCCCTCCGTCTTCAAAGGTATATGTATCCGTTCCGTCCGCGAAATGACAGGTCACGGGAGTGCGGTCCTTCGCTTCCACCACAAGATCCTGCACATTCACCGTATCCCCGGGGAGCTTCTCCTGAACGCCTTCCACGACCTTCAGCTCCGGAGGTGTTGTGTCAGAGACCGTCACCGTTACCGGCAGGCTCTCCTCTCCGAAGTGCGTCTTCAGAGTATATTTGATTTTATACTCTCCGGGAGAATTCGTGTCGAGTCTTCCGAGATCGATCTCCACCTGCTCCTCAGTCGCGTGATCCAGGGTGCGGACCATGGACCACTGGTCGAATTCCTCGCCGGCCTCGACAGTCGCATTCGGCGCCCCGAGCACCATCGTGGGTTTGTTGATGACGCCGTAATACAGATAGGCTCCTGCTGCCGCAATGAGGATCGCCAGGATGATAATCCCCGCGATCAGTCCCTTTCCGGTTTTTTCCTCTTCGTGATGCCGTTTTGCCATAAAACTCCTTTAAGGGACCGGTCATAAGGATCATGAACGTTCCTCAGTATTTAAGAATCATAATCATTCAGGAACTCTTCGTCATAATCGTTATAGGCGTAATAGTCCTCTTCATTATCATTCCAGTTTTCTTCGTCGTAGTCGTACTCGTCGTAGTCGTAGTCGTCATCATCGTCTTCGTCGTCCTCATCGTCGTCGTCCGAGTTTCCTTTGTATTCCTCGTTCTCGAACGATGTCACGCGGTTTTCACGGTCGTAGATGATGACCGGAGTGCTGATCTCTGCGGTATCGTAGAGCTCTTCCATCGCCCGGTGCGGCGTATTGATGCAGCCGTGGCTGCCGTCATAGAGCCAGATATCATCGCCGTACTCGTCCCTCCACGAGCTGTCGTGGATGAGGATACCGCTCTCCTGAATGACGAGGGCGTAATCCGCGTGAGACTCTCCGTAGCTGCCCTTCATGGTGTGATCCGTCTTTTTGTCCAGGACCTGGACGACCATGGTCGGTGTGGCTCTCTTCGGAGTCGCCGTGCCGGATACGATGTTGGTGTCGAGGACAAGATTCCCGTCCTTGTAGTACCACATGTGCTGCTCGTCGAGACTGACTTCGATATAGGTCGAACCGAAGTCCGATCCTCCCTCGTCCCTTGCGAGCGCGTAATGATCCCATGCCAGGGCGATCATCTGGGAAATGCCGCTCGCAAGCGCTGACGCGATCAGGTCCGCGGATTCCTCAACATTCATCTCATAGCCGTAATTGTCGTAATTCGTGCCCCCGACCTCTACTACATCTCCCTCGGTCGTGCGGAAATTCCGCTTCTTTCCTCTGGTATTGTACTTTTCAGCCAGGGCTTTCGTGTAATTGATGATGGCGTCCGAGTCAAAGGTAACCGTCTTGTTCTGGAAGGTCATCCATGGAAGGAAGACGGATTTATCGAGCTTCACATAGGTGTCGCCTTCCATGCTGAGCGTGATCTCTTCGTTCTGGTATTTGTCCACCACGGCAAACTGGCTGAGCAGTTCCTCGTTGTCCGCATAGATGGAAGCTTTCTTGTAGCACCCGAGCTCGCTTAAGTCGATCGAAGACGCCCCTTCATTTACCGCCTTTCTCGCTTCTTCGAGCACCCTGTCCTCTTTCAGGCGGTTGCCGTCGACGGCATCGATGAGAACATATCCCGTGTCGTGCTTCTCGATGTGCGCATCCGACGGGTCAACGATGTCCGGACTCGTGATCGCATTCAGGGAAGCCACTTTCTGAGCGAGCAGATCCTCGTTGAAGGCGAATCCCTCTTCCGTCGTCATGTGGGTCGGCTGCATGTAGGCGAGGGGCCATTTCCAGAGATCCTGCGACTCGATCAGCTGCTCGAAGGTGCTGCCGGTTGTATAGTGGTAGTCGATGTCGTCGTAGCTGATTTCTTCCGTGTTTCCGTCCAGCTCGTGAATCTCAAGCACGCGGCCCGCATAGGTCTCCCGGAAACGGGCCTTGGCCTCTTCCGCCGTCATCCCGCTGTAGTCGATTCCGTTTACTGTCGTGTTGGGGAGAAACCTCCCGACCCACTGCTGATATTCATATGCATAATAGCCTGCGGCGCAGGCAAATGCCACCAATAGAATAAAGAGCGCGATGTGGCGCCCGATGTGGCTCTTCTTTTGATTTCGCTTTGCCAATGTTCGTACCTCCCCAGGTAACCCCTTATTGCACATACATAGTTATGATACCGCAATTTACCCCAAAGAGCAAGGTGATTCAGTATCTGTCGTAGCGGGCCTCTTCGTAAATTCCGTGCAGTTCCTCGCCCTCGGGGGTGCCGGCAAGTCCGGCTTCCGCTTCGATTTCGTGCGGTGTCAGGGACGGGAGCGGCTTCCCCGGAAGCAAAAGAGGCGAGGATAAGGCTCACCACCTCATCCTTGCCTACGATTACTTTTGCAATATTCTCTCTGATTTGTTCCAGTACCATTATCCCAGCACACCGCTCTTGGAATTCTTAAGAGTCGGAATATCTGTTGTGTCTTTGTCATCGAGATGCTTGCCGGAATACTTTTTCGTCTCGGCCGCAATCACACCGCTCAGGAGAAGGACCGCGAAGATATTCGGGATGGCCATCAGGCCGTTCATGAGATCCGCGATGTTCCAGATCATGTTGAGCTCCACGATAGATCCGATGAAGACGCCGGCTACCCAGAGTATCTTATAGACGATAATCACTTTCTCTCCGAAGAGGTAGACCGCACATCTCTCGCCGTAATAATACCAGCCGAGGATCGTGGAGAACGCGAAGGTGATGAGTCCCACCAGAAGGATCGGAAGCCCGATCTTCGGGATGACGGAAAATGCCATACTCGTCAGCTCGCTGCCGTTGCCGGAAAGTCCGTCGATATGCGGGTACTTGATGATTGAAGTGACAAGGACAAGACCTGTCATGAGGCAGATGACCACGGTGTCCCAGAATGTGCCTGTCATGGAGACCAGCGCCTGTCTCTTCGCGTTGCGGGTCTGGGCCGCGGAAGCGACGAGCGGAGCGGAACCCATACCGGATTCATTTGAGAACAGTCCTCTTGCGAAGCCGTAGCGGCAGGCTATCGCGATCGTGGAGCCGACAAAGCCGGCGCCCGCTGCCCTCGCGGAGAAGGCGGAGGTGACGATGGTGACAATCGCCTGTCCGAGCACGTCGGCGTTCATGATCAGGATGATGATACAGCCGATGACATAGAAGGCAGCCATGAACGGAACCAGCGCCTCAGAGACCTTCGTGATGGACTTGATGCCTCCGAGGATCACAAGCGCGACGAGAATCGCCAGAATGACTGCGATGACAATCTTCGGAGTGCCGAAATTCGTGAAGAAGTTGGATGCGACGGCATTGGCCTGAACCGTACAGCCGATGCCGAAAGCGCACAGCGCCGCCAGAACGGCGAACAGGATGCCCGCCCACTTGGCGTGAAGGCCTCTGTCGAGAGCGTACATCGCGCCGCCGATCATGGAGCCGTTCTCGCTCTTCACGCGGTACTTGACGCCGATCAGGGTCTCCGAGTACTTCGTCGCGATGCCGAAGATACCGGTAAGCCACATCCACAGAACGGAGCCCGGGCCTCCGAGCGCGATGGCCGTGCCCACACCGATGATGTTGCCGGTTCCGATCGTGGAACTCAAGGCAGTGGTGAGCGCGCCAAACTGGGAGACGTCTCCTTCCGCATCCGGATCCGGTGTCACGGACAGCTTGATCGCCTTAAAGATGTCCTTCTGAATAAAGCCTGTGCGGAAGGTCATGAAGATATGCGTTCCGAACAGCAGGATGATGAGAGGCCATCCCCAGAGGAAATTGTCAACGGTGCTGATGATGTCGCTAAAACTCATTGTGAAAACTCCTTTCAGTTTTTGATTCCAGCGGATTGTTCCGTGCTTTGCACTCCCACAATCCGCACCCCCACCGTGTAAACACGTTGTTGAATTCGACCTTTTTACACTGTAATCATATTTTATAATCCCCTGCGCCGTTTGGCAAGCATGGGAGCTTGCGTCACCCGAACACGGTAAACGCGGTTGAGAGGTCCTTGGCCGCGCCGAGGATCACGTCAACCGGCCAGGAGACGCCGCAGTACCAATAGGTGTTGTCCATATGGCCGGGATCGTTGACGGCGATCGTTCCGTCCGGGAGCACGCCGACGAGAAGGATATAGTGTCCCTCGCTTGTAAACGGCGCCGACCCGACGTGCTCCATCACCGGCTGCCCGTTGCGCAGGGCCATCATGACTTCGTTGATGTCGCTTGTGATATACGCGTCCACTCCGTACATGGCGGCGGAGACGACTCCCACCGTCACGGCGGATCCCTGGTCGGCCACGTACTGGCCGTTTTCCTTAAACTCTACGGGAGAGATGACTCTCTGCAGTACATAGGACAGGGCCATGGCCGTCGAGAAGAATCCGCAGCCGGCCTGGTGCATCGTGTGACCGTTGACATTGAACGTGGCGCTGGCCCACTCCGGGTACAGCCAGGTGCCGTTGACGCAATAGCCTCTCCCCTGGTTGTAGTAGGGAACCATCAGGACTCCGTTCGCGTCCTTCGGCCGGTCCTGCGAGACACCGTATGCGCTCTGCGGAGGATCCCGAAGGAGCACGTGGTTCCAGAATTCTTCCGTGGAGTTTCTGTTCTCTTCATCCACATGCAGGATGACATGAGAGATGATCGCTTCATTCAGCGCGTCGGACGCGAGGAAATACTCCCCGCTCCTCGTGATGCAGACCTGATAGACATGATACCTGCCGTCCGTGACGGCGGCGATGTAGTCGGCCCCGTTGTCACAGATATAGTAAACTTCCGTGTCCTCCGTCATCTCATAGCCGTCCGACAGAAGCTGCACTTTCAGCCTTGCCTCAAGAAGCGCTTCCTTGTGGACGCGGAACCTGGCCTCTCTGGACTCGATCAGCCGCAGTTTCCAGTTCCGCATCGGAGATGTGTTCATCGCCGCCACATTCGATTCCGATGCAAGGACCCCGCGCGGTATAAGAAATGCTGCCGCGGCAAGAAGAATACAGATTCCCCTTACAGCTGATAATTGTAAATGTCTGCCCTTCAAACTGCTGCCAACCCCCTCTTACTCTT
>CACZQS010000230.1 GCA_902783325.1 uncultured Lachnospiraceae bacterium | reverse complement strand
GCTGAGGGAGACGAATCGCTCAACCGCTATTTCGACACGCTGCCCATGTGCATCATGGAGGTCAACGGGGATAAGATGCGGTACAACCGGTGCAACAAGTCCTACCGCGACTTCCTGAAGCGCACCCTCGGCATCCGCTTTTCGACGCAGGACATCAATTATTTCGAGAAGCAGGGTGAGCCCGGGTGGATATTCATGAGTGCCGTCATGCGCTGCAGCAGGGACGGGAAGGAGGCGGTCGTCGACGAGAAAGTCGGCGATACCACCGTCCACACCTTTATGCGCCGCGTCGCGGTGAATCCCGTCACCGGCACGGCAGCCGTGGCCGCAGCTGTCCTTGCCGTCATATAAAGAAGGCGAAACAGCCTTGCCATTTCAAAAACCGGAAAGTATACTCAAATCCGGAAATACTTTTTTGTAAGATAACGGAGGAATCGGCTTATGGTTTCATGGAAGAATCTTGACACACTGGATGCTTATAAGGAGCTTCTTAAGAAAGAAGACAGCGTGAAGCTGTCGGAAGTGCTCTCCGGAGAGAGCGGCGCAAAGCGGGTGGCTGATTACTGCGTGCCCATGGCCGCAGGACTTTGCTATAACTATGCGGCCAAGAAAGTGAATGATGCGGTTCTTGAAAAGCTGGCCGCTCTGGCAAAAGAAGCGCAGCTGACGGAAAAATTCAGGGAGCTGTACAACGGCGCCGTCATCAATACCGGTGAGAAGAGGCTCGTCCTCCATCAGCTGACCCGAGGACAGCTCGGCGATGACGTCATCGCAGACGGCGTCAACAAGAGGGATTTCTTCACCGGCGAGCAGAAGAAGATTGCGGAGTTTGCGAAGAAGGTCCACTCCGGCGAGATCACAAACGAGAAGGGAGAGAAGTTCACGACCGTCGTGCAGATCGGCATCGGCGGCAGCGACCTCGGCCCGCGCGCGATCTATCTCGCTCTCGAGAACTGGGCCGCCGCCCACAACACTTTGAAGATGCAGGCGAGATTCATCAGCAACGTGGATCCCGACGACGCCGTAGGCGTGCTGCGCGGCGTGGATGTGGCCCATGCGCTCTTCATCGTGGTCTCAAAATCCGGCACGACCCTCGAGACGCTGACAAATGAATCCTTTGTCAAGGACGCGCTGGAAAAAGCAGGGCTTGACGTATCGAAGCATATGCTGGCCGTCACGAGCGAGACATCCCCGATGGCAAAGAACAGCGGCTATCTTGCGGCCTTCTTCATGGACGACTATATCGGCGGGCGGTACTCCACTTCCTCCGCAGTCGGAGGAGCCGTGCTGTCCCTGGCCTTCGGACCGGATATCTTCGCGAGATTCCTCGACGGGATGGCCGCGGAAGATAAGCTGGCAAAAGAAGAGGATCCGCTTAAGAACCCCGCAATGCTCGACGCGCTGATCGGCGTCTATGAGCGCAACATCCTCGGTTACCCGCTCACGGCACTCCTTCCGTATTCACAGGCTCTCAGCCGTTTCCCGGCTCATCTGCAGCAGGCGGATATGGAGTCCAACGGCAAATCGGTCAACCGCTTCGGCGAGCCGATGAACTATAAGACAGGCCCCGTGCTCTTCGGGGAGCCCGGAACGAACGGACAGCATTCTTTCTACCAGCTGCTCCATCAGGGAACCGACGTCATTCCGCTTCAGTTCATCGGCTTCAAAGAGAGCCAGAACGAGAAGGACGTGGAAGTAAAGGGAAGCACGAGCCAGACGAAGCTGAATGCCAACCTTGCTGCGCAGATTGTGGCCTTCGCCTGCGGCAAGGAAGATGAGAATCCGAATAAATGGTTCGACGGCGAGCGTCCTTCGAGCGTCATCGTCGGAGAACAGCTCGCGCCGGAAAGCTGCGGGGCACTCCTTTCCCATTACGAGAACAAGATTATGTTCCAGGGATTTTTGTGGAACGTCAACAGCTTCGACCAGGAAGGCGTGCAGCTCGGCAAGGTGCTTGCAAACCGGGTGCTTGCGCACGATACGGACGGAGCGCTGAAGAGCTTCAGCGAACTTCTCGGCGTCTGATTATTTCAGGGAATCGTCATAATGCGCGCGGTCCCCGCCGATGAATTTCGGGCGGACCCGCGCGGCGGTAAGATGCGCCTCGCCGATTGCGCGGACGGTCAGGCGGACGGGAACGGCAACCTTCTTGAGATGCATCCCTATGAAGGTGTCCCCGATGTCGAGGCCGGCATCGGCCCGGATTTCTTCTAAGGCGACGGGGTGCTCAAAATGCCTGTAAGCGGCCGTTGCGAAAGAGCCGCCGGCTTTCGGCTGGGGAACGACATTGACGATCTCCATGCCGGGCACTGCATCCCGCTCGACTATAATGGCGCGGTTCAGGTGCTCGCAGCACTGGGCGGCCAGGAAGACGCCCCGCTTTCCGGCTGCTTCGTAAATCCCTTCAAATACCGCCTCGGCAGTCTCGGGAGAGGAACTGCTTCCGATCCTGCTGCCGAGGATCTCCGAGGAGGAGCAGCCCACTACAAGGATCTGCCCCTCCTTCAAATCTGCCTTTTCCATAAGCTCCTCAGCCGCCGCGGCGGCCTGTGCTTTTAATTCTTCATACATATCTGCTGTTTTCCTCCACCTGCCCGAAAGGCCTTTTCTGAGAACTGTATTTTGAAAAGTTTATGCAGACCGCATTTCCAGTAAAGGATAATGCTTAATACCGCACCGAGGGCCGCCTGGGCGATCTCATACGGCAGCTTCATAAGTGCATATTCCGGCGTGCTGTAGATAAAGCACTTGCCGAGAGTATATCCCGTGACCATGATCACGGCTCCGACCAAGACGGCGATGACAGATGCCGTATAAGGCTTTTTGCGGAGAGTACGGTGCGCGATCAGGGAGATCGCGACGGCCTGCAGCCCGTGGGTCACAAGGGAGACAAACATCGGAACCGGATAAAAGAGCAGATCTCCCAGAAAAGCTCCGATCCCGCCGACAATAAAAGCGTCGAGCGGATTCAGAAGGAGGGCCGCCAGGCAGATAACGGCATCGCACAGATAGAGATGCCCTCCCGGCACCGGAATGCCGAAGGCGCAGAGCGCAATATTCATGGCCATTAATACGGCGACAGTTGTGATTCGGGCTGCTGTAATAGGGTAATCCTGTCTCATAATTGAAGTCCTCTTAAGATATTGTGCTTTACAAACGGATTGGGTTTAGAATATACTTTTGCTGACCTTATAAAAATAGCCAGAACAAGATCTTTTTATATAACCAGATGCAATGAACTACCAAATCGACCGCACACTTCATACCCCGGCCTACATCCAGCTCTATCATCTTCTTGTCAGGGATATCACCTCAGGGCTTTACCCGTACGGGGCCCGGCTTCCGTCAAAGAGGACGGTTGCGGAAGAAGCCGGAATCAGTGTGATTACGGCGGAGCATGCCTATGCGCTTCTGATTGACGAGGGATACGCGGAGACAAAAGAAAGAAGCGGATGCTATGTCATTTACCGCGGGACCGACTATCCCGCGGAGCCAGGCGTCGCGCCTCCAAGTATTCCTCAGACGAAGCAGACGCCCCATGCCAGGGGGGAGTTTCCTTATACGGTACTTGCCAGAACGGTGCGCAAAGTCCTGACCGTTTACGCGGACTCCCTTGAGGTCAGGTCTCCCAATGCGGGATGTGCCGAGCTGAGGGCGGAGATCTGCCGCTACCTTGCCAGAAGCCGGGGGATTGCCGTAAACAGCAGCCAGGTCATCATCGGCTCCGGGGCGGAATATCTGTACGGCCTCATCGCGCAGCTCATCGGGAGAGACCGGGTGATCGCCGTGGAGAACCCCTGCTATGACAAGATCCTGAAGGTCTATGCCTCCATGGGGATTATCTGTGATCCGCTGACACTGACCGCCGAAGGAATTTCCTCGAAGGCACTTGGCAGGACACGCGCCTCCGCTCTTCATGTGACGCCGTTCAACAGCTATCCCAGCGGCATTACTGCGGACATTTCCAAAAAGCGCGAATATGTCTGCTGGGCGGAAGAGCGGGGAGGACTGCTGATCGAGGACAATTATGATTCGGAGCTGACTGTCTCCAGGAAGCCGGAGGAGACTTTGTTTTCCCTGGCGGGCGGGAAGCGTGTGATCTATCTCAATACGTTTTCCCGGACCATCGCTCCTTCGATGAGGATCGGATATATGATCCTGCCGGAGGAGCTGGAGGAAGAGTATGAGAATAAACTGGGGTTTTATTCGTGCTCTGTTCCGGTGCTGGAGCAGTATCTGCTCACGGAGCTTTTGCGGAACGGGGATTTTGAGAGACATATCAACAGAATTCGCAGAAAAAAGCGTCAGGAAATGAAACAGGGGGGAGCATCACAATGACCAGGACACTGATTCTGTATGACGGAAAGATGAGCTCGGCGGAGCGCTGCGCGGAGCGGCTCTGCTATGTGATCGGGAGCGCGAAGACAGTTGAAATCGATGAGGCACCTTCGGACTTGAGCGTCTATGACGGCGTCTGCTTTGTGTTCAACTTCTACGGCTCGGTCACGGCGGGAAAGACGAAGTCTTATCTTGAAAAATGGCGCGAGGTGCTCAAAGACAAGCGACTTGCGGTCGTCGGGATCGGATTCTCTGATCTTGGCTACACGAAGTACATCGTGGATATGGAGAAGGAAGTCGGTCTGGAAGGACTTGCAAGTTATTTTGTCTTCAATGATTCCCAGACGACAAGAACCGGCTATGAAATCAGCCGGTATATGCGCACAAAGGCCAAAGCGATGGAAGAGGACCGCCTCATGGAGGAGATCCGCAGCTTTGTTTCCGCGCACACGACACTTGCCCTTGCCACGGCGGCGGACGGGTATATCCGCTGCACTCCGCTGGAGTACACGTTTCTGGACGATGTGTTTTACATCTCGACAGAGGGCGGGAGCAAATTCCGGGGCATCATTGAGAACGGCCGCGTGAGCGCGGCGATTTTCAATCCCCTGACCAAGCTGACGGAGGGCGCGTCTTTGCAGCTTCTCGGAGAGGCGGAGTCGGTTCCCGTAAACAGCCCGGAATACAAAGTGGCCATGACCGCCAAGCACATCACGGAGGAAAAACTCAGCGCTCTTCCGGTCACGGTGTTCCTGATCCGCCTCACTCCGCTGAGATATGAATTCATCAATGCGGATTTTCTGAATCTCGGATATGACAGCAGACAGCTGCTCAATACGAAAAAGGAAAAGAAGAAGAGAATGGAGGGAGAGGAATTCTTTGTCCGCGAGAGGGCAAAGGGGCAGCCCACCTATACGATCATTGACGAACACGGTGATGAGAAGCAGGTGACGATTCCCGAGATCGGGACGAATATGATTCCGGGCTTTTTTGATATGCCGCATGCTTCGGACGGCCCGGCCCGGCAGGGAGTATCCGGGACCGCGGAAACGGAGGAGGAGCGGAAGAGACGCGAAGAGCTGATCAGGAGAAAACGCAGGAAAAAAGCGCTTCTTGAAAAGAAACGCCGGGAGGAAGCATTGCTTGAAGCGTCCAAAGACGAAGAAGCTCAAAAAGCCCCGGGGGAAGAGAAGGAGAGCGGCAGCAGGAAGAAAGAAGCGGGATTCCTGGGAAGAATCGGAGCGGGAATCGGCCAGATGCTCCGGCTCGACGACGATGATGACGAGGCGGATTTCGGAGAGGAATAAATGACCGGCAAGCGATCGATTGCAGTGCGTCTGTTCATAGCCGCGCTTCTGGCCGGAACGGGATTATTCTTAAGAATCGCCGCGCGGAAAGTGCCGGGCTTTGCGGACTTTTTCGCGGAGAAGGTGAGGCCGGTTTTCTTAGGCACGATCGGCCGGGTGTTTGATTTCATTCCCGTATCCGGGGCGGAATTCCTGCTTTACGGAGTTCTCCTGTTTGTGTGCTTCCGGATCGGCACTCTTATCTTCCGTGCGGTCAGGAAAAAGGACGGGACGGCGGCGTGTGCCCTCAGCCTGATTGTGAGTCTCCTTCTGCTTTTTTCTGCCGTCTTTTTTCTCTTTGAGGAGGGGGAGGACGTGTGCTTTTACTGCACGTCTTTTTCCTCGCGGTACGGTCTCATGAGCGGGGCTTATGAGACGGAGGAGCTGACCGCATTCTGCGAGGAGCTCGTATCCGAATGCAATGCGCTGTCGGACCGAGTGAAGCGGGATAAGGACGGGATCATGACTCCTGACGGTTATGCCGCGGAGCGGGCCGTCTCCAATATGCAGAACCTCGGGGAGACCTATGAAATCCTCCGGGGGTTTTACTGCCGCCCGAAAGGCGTTCTCCTGTCTTTTCTCATGTCGTATACGAATATGGCGGGGATTTATACCGCATATACCTGTGAGGCAAATTATAACCGCGAGATGACTCCCTATAACATTCCCTTTACGATGAGTCATGAGCTGAGCCATGAGAAGGGAGTGATGCAGGAGCAGGAGGCGCATCTGGCGGCATTTTTAAACTGTTATCTCTCTCATGACACCGACTTCAGGTACAGCGGGGCGCTGAGCGGCTGGGTCTACTGCGGCAACGAGCTCTATAAGAGAGACTTTGAGGCTTGGAAGAAGCTGAACAGCCGTCTTGATCCGAAGGTTCTTGCCGATCTGGATGCCAACGGCCGGTTCTGGGAGAGCCACAGGTCGAAAGTGTCGGAGGGGGCGAAATCCTTTAATGATTCTTATCTGAAGAGTCACGGACAAAAAGAAGGCGCGGCCTCTTACGACCGCGTCGTGGATCTCATGATCAGCTGGTGGAAAAAATCCGGGAAAACTCTTTAGAGCAGAGGAATTCCCGCATCAAGGCATGCCTGCCTCATCTCATCCGGCCAGATGGAAGCTTGCACTTCACCGACATGTACTTTTCCAAGGAGAAGCATGCACAGTCTTGACTGGCCGATGCCCCCTCCGATGGTGAGGGGCAGCTCGTCTTTAAGGATCGCCTTGTGATAAGGGAACGCTTTGCGGTATTCGCAGTTCGCCGCCATGAGCTGCTTCTGCATGGACTCCGCGTCCACGCGGATGCCCATGGAGGAAATCTCGAGCGCCGAGGAGAGCGGTTCGAACCAGAACAGAATATCCCCGTTGAGATTCCAGTCGTCATAGTCCGGAGCCCGCCCGTCATGCGGCTCTCCGTCTTTTAAGGGCCATCCGATCTTTCTGATAAAGACGGCGCCGTGCTCTTTTGTGATCAGGTTCTCGCGCTCCTTGCGCGTCTTGTCCGGCCACCTCTCCTCAAGCTCTTCGCTCGTCACAAAGACGATGTCGTCCGGAAGACGGTAGACCGCCTCCGGATAGCGGTACCACACCTCGTGCTCCGTGTGCTTGATGATGCGGAAGATGCTCCGCACCACGCCTTCAAGAAACAGCTCGTTCCGGTCCTCGCGGTTTATCACCATCTCCCAGTCCCACTGGTCCACGTAGCAGGAGTGAAGATTGTCGAGCTCCTCGTCGCGGCGGATCGCGTTCATATTGGTGTAGAGGCCTTCTCCCGGCTTAAAGCCGTAGATCCCGAGGGCGTGGCGCTTCCATTTCGCGAGGGACTGTACGACCTCGAAGGTCTCGCCGGGCAGCGCTTTCATATCAAAAGCCACCGGGCGCTCGACTCCGTTCAGATTGTCGTTAAGGCCCGAGGCCTGAGAGACAAAGAGAGGCGCGGAGATGCGCTCAAGTCCCATTTCCCGTCCGAACTCTTTCTGGAAGAGATCCCGGATAAATTTGATGGCGTCCTGCGTCTCGCGGACCGTCATGTGCGGATCGTAATCTGAAGGCAGCGTGAGTGTCATATACAGGTCCTCCGTAGAGTTGTGAAGTCTTGTTACTGTTCACAGCCTTTCCGCTTTCGTGCCACAGACCATCCATGCTTCGCATGTATGTCGCAGCTAAAGCTGCTTATGCCTGAGGCTGTGAGTAGTAACGTTTTCTTGTCATTTAAAAAACTATTCCCTATAATACTACTTAGAAGGTTCGTGCCGCAAGAGTAACATCTTATTGCCGGCCCTGACAAGGAGAAAACATTCAGATGGATGCGTTAAGGACATTATTAAGAGAAGTAAAAGAGTATAAGCGGATCTCCCTGGTGACTCCGGTCTTTATCATTCTGGAGGTGGTCGTGGAGACTCTGATTCCGCTGCTGATGGCCACGATCATCGACAAGGGTATCAACCAGGGCAGTATGCCCGTGATTGTGCGGACCGGCACGATCATGCTGCTCCTCGCACTGGCGGGGCTCTTTACGGGCATCATGGGAGGCGTGTGCGGATCCAAGGCCTCCGCGGGCTTCGGAAAGAATCTCAGGAAGGCGATGTACAACAACATCCAGACCTTCTCCTTCGCGAATATTGACAAGTTCTCGCCTTCCGGACTCGTCACCCGTCTCACCACGGATGTGACGAACGTCCAGAATGCCTACATGATGATTCTCAGAATGTTCGTGAGGGCTCCGATCTCCCTGATCACGGCGATGGTGATGGCCTTTATCATCAATGCGCGCATCGCGAGAATCTACCTCATCGCGGTGATCTGCCTTGCCGTTTTTATCGCACTCCTGATGAGCAGGACCACGAAGTATTTCCGGATGGTGTTCGAGAAGTACGACGCTCTCAACGAGAGTGTGGAAGAAAATGTCGGGGCGATCCGCGTCGTAAAAGCCTACGTCCGCGAAGAGTTCGAGATGAACAAATTCGAGAAGGCGGCCCTCAACATTTACAGGCTTTTCTGCAAAGCGGAGAGCAATGTGATTCTTATGATGCCGGTTATGACCTTCACGGTTTACACGGTCATTCTCCTGATCTCGTGGACCGGCGCCAACATGATCGTGAATTCGGAGCTGACAACAGGGGAACTGATGAGTCTTCTGTCGTACTGCATGTATATCCTTATGTCGCTCATGATGCTCTCGATCGTATTCGTGATGATCATGATGAGCTCGGCGTCCGCCCAGAGAATTGCGGAGGTCATCAACGAGGAGAGCACGCTGAAGAATCCGCCGCAGCCGGTATATGAGGTGAAGGACGGAAGCATCGATTTCGATCAGGTGGATTTCTCCTATCGCCAGGAAAGTAAGGAAATGGCGCTGACGAATATCAACCTGCACATTCGCTCCGGGGAGACGATCGGCATCATCGGCGGCACCGGCAGCTCGAAATCCACGCTTGTGAACCTGATCTCCCGGCTCTATGACGCGACGAAAGGGACGGTCCGCGTGGGAGGCCGGGACGTCCGGGAGTATGACCTTGAGACGCTCAGAAATGAAGTCGCGGTTGTGCTCCAGCAGAATGTCCTCTTCTCGGGGACTATCCTTGATAACCTCCGCTGGGGCAAAAAAGACGCCACGCCGGAGGAGTGCCGTCAGGCGGCAGTCATGGCCTGTGCGGATGATTTCATAGAGAGCTTCCCGGACGGCTACGACACGATGATCTCTCAGGGAGGCACCAATGTCTCGGGCGGACAGAAGCAGAGACTGTGCATCGCCAGAGCCCTTCTCAAGGATCCCAAAATTCTGATCCTGGATGACTCCACGTCCGCGGTGGATACCGCCACGGATGCAAGGATCCGGGCGGCCATGGCGTCCGCAAAGCCCGGGATGACGAAGATCATCATAACGCAGAGGATTGTATCCGTCGAAAATGCCGACCGGGTGATCGTGATGGACAACGGTGTCGTGAGCGGTTTTGATACGCCGGAGAACCTCCTTAAGAACAACCATATCTACCGTGAGGTCTACGAGACCCAGAAGGAAGGAAGCGGCGACTTCGATATCAGTGAAGGGGGGAAGTCGTGATGGAAAAAAAGGACGAGGCTGTCATTGATATAACTAAGAAGGAGAATACTCCTCCGGCCGGTCACGGCGGAAGGCCTCCCCGCGGCGTCAAGATGCATGTGGAAGGCGGAAAGGACATCTTCAAAAGACTGATGAAGTATGTCTTTAAGCGAAACGGGGTTGCCCTTATCATCGTGGCGGCTCTGATTGTAGTGAGCGTTCTTGCCAGCGTCCAGGGAACCCTGTTTATCCAGGTGCTCATCGACGGGTACATCACGCCTATGGTAAAGAGCGGAAGCAGGGACTTCGGTCCGCTTCTTCAGGCGATGGGCCGCGTGGCGGTGTTCTATCTCATCGGCGTGGCGGCGTCATTTGTACAGAATAAGATTATGATCTATGTGACGCAGGGGACGATGCGGGATCTCAGAATTGAGGTCTTCGATCATATGGAGACGCTCCCGATCCGCTACTTCGACAAGAATTCCCGCGGCGATATCATGTCCATCTACACGAATGACATCGATACACTCCGCCAGATGATCAGCCAGGCGCTCCCCCAGTTCCTGAATTCCATAATCACCATTGTGTCCGTGGTGATCAGCATGTTCCGGCTCAGCTGGATGCTGACGCTGGTGACATTTGCCATGTGCGCGCTGATGCTTTTTACAACCGGGAAGCTGGCGAAGGCCTCGGGTAAGAACTTTATTGCGCAGCAGAAAAACCTGGGCTCCCTGAACGGATATATCGAGGAGATGATGCAGGGCCAGAAGGTCGTGAAAGTTTTCTGTCACGAAGAGGAGTCGATGGAGAAATTCGACGAGCTCAATGAAAACCTGTTTGGGAGCGCCTACAAGGCCAATGCCTTTGCGTCGATTCTCATGCCGGTGAACGCCCAGATCGGCAATGTCAGCTATGTCATCTGCGCGATGGTCGGAGGAATTCTTGCCCTCAACGGGATCGGCGGCCTCACGATCGGGGCGCTTGCTTCCTTCCTGACCTTCAACAAGAGCTTCAATATGCCGATCAACCAGGTCAGCCAGCAGATGAACTCCATCGTTATGGCGCTGGCCGGCGCGGGCCGCATCTTTGCCCTGCTCGACGAGAAGCCGGAGACGGACGAAGGCTACGTCACGCTTGTGAATGCCAGTATCTCGCCGGACGGCACTGTGGAGGAAGCGGACAAGCGCACCGGGAAGTGGGCGTGGAAGCATTTCCATAAGCAGTCCGACCAGTCGACGACCTATGTGCCCCTTGAAGGCGGGATCGTCATGGACGGCGTGGATTTCGGCTATACGGATGAGAAGATGGTGCTTCATGACATCAAGCTGTACGCGCATCCGGGTCAGAAGATCGCCTTTGTCGGATCCACGGGTGCCGGGAAGACGACGATTACGAACCTGATCAACCGCTTCTACGATATCCAGGACGGCAAGATCCGCTATGACGGCATCAATGTGAACAAGATTAAGAAGGCGGATCTGAGGCGCTCGCTGGGCATGGTTCTGCAGGATACGCATCTCTTTACGGAAACGGTAATGGAGAACATCCGCTACGGCAAACTGGATGCCACGGATGAGGAAGTGTATGCGGCCGCGAAGCTTGCCAACGCGGATCACTTCATAAGCCGCCTGCCTGAGGGTTACAACACGATGCTTCACAACGACGGCGCGAATCTCTCCCAGGGCCAGAGACAGCTTCTCGCGATTGCCCGTGCGGCCATCGCCGATCCGCCTGTCCTGATTCTCGACGAGGCGACATCCTCGATTGACTCGCGCACAGAGAAGCTCGTTCAGGACGGGATGGATGCACTGATGAAAGGAAGGACGACCTTCGTGATCGCGCACCGGCTCTCTACGGTCCGGAACTCGGACTGCATCATGGTTCTGGAGCAGGGACGCATTATCGAGAGAGGGACGCATGATGAGCTGATTGCGGAGAAGGGAAAGTACTATCAGCTTTATACGGGGCTGGCGGTCAACTCATAAGCGATTGTCATTAAGGCTGCCTCTCCGGCGAGCTGTCAGCTCTTAGGCCGGCTTCTGACGCCGACAGCAAAAAAGATATGAAAAAGGCCGCGGGGATGACCCGCGGTCTTTTAAGTGCCATATTCTATTTGTTGCTGTTCACGGCCTCGCTTCATGCCATGCTCTCGATATGGCGGCAGAGAGCCGAAAAGGTCTCTTCACTGAGGTCGTGCTCGACCTTGCACGCGTCCTCGCGGGCCTGTTCGGGATTGACACCGAGCCTGATAAAGAAATTGGTCAGGACCTTGTGCCTGGTATAGATGCGCTCCGCGATCTCCATGCCGGATTTCGTCAGAACGATGAAGTTCGCATGATCCATCGTGATATAGCCGTTTTCGCGAAGCTGTTTGGTTGCATAGCTGACGGACGGCTTCGTCACACCGAGCTGTTCTGCCACGTCGATCGAGCGGATATAGCCGTGCTCTTCCTTCATCATAAGCATAGCTTCAAGATAGTCTTCTGCAGATTTCCGAATTTCCATAGATTCTACCGTCCTTCCAAAAGATGCGGGATGCCCCGTGACTCTTGACATTTAACTAAGATTAACATATGCTAACAAAAGTTTCAAGTATAAGATAG
>CACZQS010000229.1 GCA_902783325.1 uncultured Lachnospiraceae bacterium | reverse complement strand
TCTTGTATGTGTGTTTCACTGTTCAGTTATCAATGTTCGGTTGCTTCTCTCGTGTGAGACAGCTTACTTATAATAGCAAACCGCTTCTCCCGTGTCAACAATTATTTTTGGAAATTTTATATTTTTTGTAACTGCTCAGCACCCCTGGCATTCGGGACGCTTTGCGTCCCTCATTGCAGTCGATCAGAGACGCTTCGCGTCTTGTCCGCCCCGAAATCAGAGCAAAACCATTCAGAGAACAAGTTTTCTGCCTGTTTTTGCTCTGATTTCAGGGGTGCTGAGTTGTTACACATTTTTCAGGCCCCCAGCATATGCCTGATCAGCATCGTAATTCCCTTCACAATCAGGTTGTTTTGGTTGAGCCAGCTTAAAATCGGACTCGGCGGAATCTGCATCGCGATCGGATTGATCTGCGGCACGAAGGCAAGAAGGTTGATGACGCCGAGCACCACCCAGACCACAACCAGTCCTTTGGCAAGACCAAGCGGAAAGCCGAGCGCGTGGTCCAATGCGCTCACGGTGCTGTTCTTAAAGGCGCGGCCAACCATGATCCGAACGATCAGAAGGATAACAAAGACTATGACAAAGGTTATGGCCGTAGCCGTCAGACCGATCAGAAAGCCGACAAGCTTCTGTGTCGTAAGCTCGGGAGCTCCGGAGGCGCTCAGCAGGATCGACAGGACCGCGGCTGCCGCCTGAAAGGGCGAGCTGCTTAAGGAACCGCCGCCTGCATTTAAAGAGGACAGATCCACTTTGCCGCTGCTGGTCACATAGGCGCTCAGGAAATGTTCTGCGCTCTTCGTATAAAACTCCCTGATATAGGTGCTTCCCCCTACCACCTTGCTGACCAGCGGAGTCAGGAGAAGTGTAAGCACGACAACCGCCACCAGAAAGAGGATCGATATAAAGGATCTGATCACACCCTTTCTTAGCCCGTTAAGCGCGGCAAGCGCCAGATATGCGCATACGATAATCGTGAGAAGATTCATTTGAGACGAATCACCTCCATATTATAATCCGTGAGGGTCAGGAGTTCGTTCTTTCCGATTCGCAGCACATCGGCCACACACCCCGCCTGCACATTTCCGCTGTACCGGCATACGCCGTTCATGCTGTACACGGAAAATGACGAGTTATTGCTGAAAATCACCCAGTCCCCGCAGACATGAACTCTCGTATACGGCTGGTCCACATAGGCGCTTGAGACAAGATTCCCATTGGTTGTGCATATCTTCATCTCATAGCGGTGAGCGCGGTCTTCGCTCCGGAAGATGAAGCCCATGTGAGATCCGTCGTGAAACGTACTGACAATCTCGCTGTCGAAATCAACGTTCTTGACGGCCTTCCAGGAATTTCTTCCTTTATACACTGTAAAGCCGTCATCCCGGAACGCGACACATTCGTCCCCGTTCAGAAACTGAATCTCAGGGATCAGGATTCCCTGGCAGGTATCTTCGCCGGTCATATTGTTCTCATGGTTATGGCCGCGCGATGAGAAATCATAGAACCGGATCTTTGATCCCACGACTCCGTCGTCTACTGTCAGATAGGAAATGGCTACAGTCCCGCCGTCGTCCGAGACCGTGAGCGCCAGGGGATACCCCGGGTCCGACATGGAAGATTCCCCGGAAGCTATCGGCGTGCCGTCTTCCGTATAATAGACGAAGCTCACGTTCTCGCCGTCCTTTAACAGGGCGGCCACGGTGTTCTTCGCGGAAATGCGCGCCGCAAGAATCGGACCATCCGCGGCAAAAGAAGATACCTGTCCCTTTTTATTGAAGATATGAATCGCGCTTCCGAGCCTGTCATAGAGAAGGATCCGGCCGCCGCAGATATCAATCCGCGGGTCGAGCATGGAATACGGCTGGTTCCAGAGCGTATCCAGATTTCTGTTGATCAGGGCCGCACCGTCAATGGAATAGCGGACAACATTTCCGTCTGTATAAGCGTATTTTGAGACGCTGTCGGATTTCTTCTCGGATTTCACTACCTCGTATGTGGAATAGGTCCGGTTGTCCGCGTAGTCTTTCAGGAAAATAACCACAACGACAAGCAGCACCACAGCAGCTGCTGTGGCGATATAACGGAACTGCTTTGTTCTTGTTTTTTCCTTCAGATTTAACTGCATCTTATCCTAAGTTACTACAGCTCCGTCCGTCCCTCAAGGGCGCGGAGGAGCGTCACTTCATCAATATTCTCAAGATCTCCGCCAACCGGAACCCCGTTGGCGATGCGCGTCGCCCTGATCCCCGTCGGTTTGATCAGCTTGCTGATATACATCGCGGTCGTCTCTCCCTCAAGAGTAGAATTCGTCGCGATGATCACTTCCGTCACATCCCCTGTGAGCCGCCGCATCAGCTCTTTGAGCCGTATATCGTCCGGCCCTATCCCCAGCATCGGAGAAATCGCTCCGTGAAGAACGTGATAGACGCCGTTGTACTTCCCCGTTCTCTCGTAAGCCGCGAGATCCCGGGGCGTCTCGACGACCATAATCGTCTTATGATCCCTCTTCGCGCTGCTGCAGACGGGGCATTTCTCGGAATCGGTCAGAGTCAGGCACTCGGAACAATAACGGATCTTCCGGCGGGTGTCGATGAGTGCTTTCGAAAGTCTCTCGACCCTCTCCTCCGGCATGCTGATGATGTGAAAGGCCAGCCGCTGGGCCGTTTTCGTCCCGATTCCCGGCAGCGAGGCAAGCTGCTCGATCAGGTCACTGATATGCCCGCTGAAGTACTCCATCGCTTTAGAATAATCCTCCGCCCAATCCGCCGAGACCGCCAAGGCCGCCAAGACCGCTGCTTAAGGAACTCATGCCGGCGGACTGCTCGTCTTCCACCTGTTTGAGGGCATCCCGGAACGCCGCTATAATGAGATCCTGCAGAGTCTCCACATCCTCAGGATCTACTGCGTCCGGATCCAGAGTAAGGGAAAGGATTTCTCTCTTGCCGTTCATAACGAGCTTCACTGCCCCGCCCCCGACTGTCGAAGTAAATTCCTTCTCTTCAAGGGCTTTCTGCTGCTCTTCCATCTGGCGCTGCATCTTCTGCGCCTGCTTCATCAGGTTATTCATATTGCCCGGCATTCCGCCGCCGTAGCCTCCGCTTCTTTTAGCCATTTACATATCCCTCCTTATAGGATCTCGTCTTCGTCGTCATCGTCCTCAACAATTTCGACGGGCATCTTCATTCGTTCCTCCGCCATACGCGCTACATCCACCGTCCTCACTCCCGAAGGACGGGCTTTTGCGAGATGAAACTCCACATCGACGTGCCTGCCGTACTGCTTCTCTATAATTCTTTCAAATGCCTCTCTCCAGATGTCCGAGACAGCCACCGCGGCAGCTGTTTCCTGCGCACCGCCCCCGAATTCCACATAGAGCCGGTTCTCCATCGTCTCGGAGTTATACTGCGGATGGGCATTTTCCATAAGCTGCTGTTTCAAAATGCTGGAGGGCATAGATGCGACGAGCCGCCTCCAGTCGGAGCAGATTTTCACGAGATCTTCCCCGGCCGCTTCCGGGAGCACGTCAGCGTCCTCCTCCTGATGAGGCTCCTCCGCCTCTTTCTCCTGCTCCGTCACCCGGACAACTCCGCCCTCAGACAGCTCATCCAGTCTCTGCTCGAGCCGCCGGATCCTCTCAAGGAGCGCGTCCTCAGTCGTCTCCGTCTCGGGGCGCGCGAGCTTCAGAAACGCCGTCTCCGCAAGGACCCTCTTATTGGAGGCGTAGCGCATCCTCCCTGTCAGCTCGGAAAGGACGCGTATACCGCGCATCACGGAATCCGGATCGGTCTCCGAAGAAAGAAACAGCAGCTCGTCAAACTGTTCCTGAGTGACATCCACAATCTCCGCCGCTTCCTCCGGGCCGGAGGCGACAAGCAGAAGATTCCGCAGATATCCGATATAGTCGGTAATAAACTGCCCGACCTCCACGCCCCGGCTGATCTGCTTTCCGAAGATCCGCATCGCCTCCCCGGCTTTTCCCTGCGTGAGAGCCCGCGTGAGCTCCTCAAAGACAGAAGAATCCGCTTCTCCGAGCGCCTTCAGCGTCCGCTCGTACGTCAGCTCCTCTCCCATCAGAAATGCGATGCACCGGTCGAGGAGGGAGAGAGCATCCCGAAGCGATCCGTCCGCGGATCTGGCGATAAACCGGACGGCCTTGTCCTCGGCGGGCACCCCCTCAGCCGCGAGCAGATTCTTAAGATGCTCCGCGATCGTATCCGAGTCGATCCGTCGGAAATCATACCGCTGACACCGCGACAGGATCGTGACGGGGATCTTGCCCGCTTCTGTCGTGGCCAGAATAAAAATGACGTATTCCGGCGGTTCCTCCAGTGTTTTCAGGAGGGCGTTGAACGCCCCTGCCGAGAGCATGTGCACTTCGTCGATGATGTAGACCTTGTATCTGCCCTCCGTGGGGCGGTACTGGACCTCCTCAATGATCTCCCTAATGTGATCGACGCCGTTGTTTGATGCGGCGTCGATCTCAATCACATTCATAGAGGCAGCGTCCAGAATCCTGGTGCACATCGCACAGCTTCCGCAGGGCTCTCCCCGGTCCGGGTTTTCACAGTTGACCGCTCTCGCCAGAATCTTGGCCACTGATGTTTTTCCCGTCCCCCGGGTCCCGCAGAAAAGGTAGGCGTGCTGGAGCCTTCCTGTTTTTACTTGGTTCCGCAGCGTCTTCGTGACGTGTTCCTGCCCCTTGACTTCCTCAAAAGTCCGGGGCCGGAACTTGCGGTATAATGCAACATAAGACATATGGGACTATGCTGACCCTCCAATCGGAAAACTACTCAATCGCCGAAGCTGATGCCCATGTATTTGGCGAGCTGGACAGTCTGATCCTTCGGATCCACGCCCTTCAGCTTGCCTGCGGACTTCTCGAGCGGAACGGTCTTGATCTGGTTGTTGACCGTCGCGACCATGACGCCGTACTTCTCCTTCATGATGCATTCCGCCGCATAGACGCCGAGCTTTGTGGAGAGCACGCGGTCGAACGGATCCGGAGAGCCGCCTCGCTGTACATGTCCGGGGACCGTGACGCGGACTTCGTAGCCGGTCTTCTTGGTGATATCCGCAGCGAGCTTGAAGGAAATCGACGGATATCTCGAGGTGATGTTCTCCATCTCCTTCTTCTGCTCTTTCTTTTCAAGCTTCGCAATCTCCTTGGGGATCGCACCTTCCGCGACCGCAAGGATCGTGAATTTCTTCCCGCTCTTGTGGCGCTTGTCGATAGCCGCGCAGACCTTCTTGATGTCATAGGGAATCTCGGGCAGCAGGATGATGTCCGCGCCGGAGGCCACGCCTGCGGACAGAGTCAGCCAGCCTACCTTGTGTCCCATGACTTCCACGATGAAGACGCGGCCGTGTGAGGAAGCCGTCGTATGGATCTGGTCAATCGCGGTAGTAGCGATATCGATGGCGGACTGATAGCCGAACGTGAGGTCCGTTCCGTAGATATCGTTGTCAATGGTCTTGGGCAGATGAATGATGTTGAGGCCTTCCTCGCGGAGCAGATTTGCCGTCTTCTGGGTGCCGTTTCCGCCGAGGATAACCAGGCAGTCAAGGCGAAGCTTGTAGTAGTTCTGCTTCATCGCCTCCACCTTGTCAAGGCCCTTCGCATCCGGCACTCGCATCAGCTTGAACGGCTGGCGGGAAGATCCGATGATCGTGCCGCCCTTCGTCAGGATACCCGAAAAGTCGGCTGATGTCAGCAGTCTGTAATTGCCGTAGATAAGTCCCTTGTACCCCTCTGCAAAACCGTAAATCTCCAGATCCTTGCAGTTATGGCTCAGTCCCTTCACGACGCCGCGCATGGTGGCATTGAGGGCCTGGCAGTCGCCGCCGCTGGTCAATAATCCGATCCGTTTCATGTGCTGCTCCTCCTTAATTGCAATGGTTTTTCACTTCATTTTTTGCGCAGCTGCATAAGAGTAATGCCGGTCCGCAGTCCGCACTTATATATTTGTAATTTAGTATATCGCACTTATCTCAATTTGACAATTCAATGAATAGTCTGTATACTATTTGAATCCGTGCAGCCGGGGCATTAGCGGGGCCCTGTAACCTGCAGTCCGCTACAGCAGGGGTGATGCCGATCCGAGGGGCCGATCTG
>CACZQS010000228.1 GCA_902783325.1 uncultured Lachnospiraceae bacterium | reverse complement strand
CCTCACAGAGAAGGAAGCGGCCGCCTTAAGCGGAATCAATTACACCACCTTCAACAGCTATGTCCGCAGGGTCTCCTATCCGGAATATGAGAACGAGGTCAAAATGGCGGCTTTCCTTGGTGTCCGCACCGAGACGCTCGGCAGGGATCCGGATGTCCGGGAAGGCCGGGAAACCGTCTACCGCAATCCGTCGGAGGATCATATCATGAAGGTCTATGAGGACGACCAGGAATACCGCCGCTACGCGGATACAGGCATCAGCCTGATGAAAAAGGGCGCCTTAAGCGAGGCAACGGCGATCGTCACACACCTTCTCGACGAGCTGAGCTGAAAAAACAGACAGGAGAAAACTCCTGTCTGCCTCATTATTATAAAAGTATTCTTATGCATCTCCCACCGAGTAGTTCGGCGCTTCCTTCGTGATGTGGATATCATGGGGATGTGACTCTTTGAGGGACGCCGCGGAAATCTTGATGAACTTTGCCGTCTCCTGCAGCATGGGGATCGTCTTCGCGCCGCAGTATCCCATACCCGAGCGGATACCGCCGATCAGCTGGAACACCGTGTCCTCAACGGATCCTTTATAGGCAACGCGCCCCTCTACGCCTTCCGGCACAAGCTTTCTGGCATCGCTCTGGAAATAGCGGTCCTTGCTCCCGGCCTCCATCGCCGAAATGCTTCCCATGCCTCTGTAGACTTTGAATTTCCTTCCCTGATAGAGCTCGAAGCTTCCCGGAGCCTCGTCACATCCGGCAAAGATGCTCCCCATCATGCAGACATTGGCTCCGGCCGCCAGGGCTTTTGTCATATCGCCGGAATACTGGATTCCTCCGTCTGCGATAATCGGACGACCGTATTTCTTCGCCGCCTCGTAGCAATCCATGACTGCCGTAATCTGGGGCACGCCGATTCCCGCCACCACACGGGTTGTGCAGATGGATCCGGGTCCGATCCCGACCTTTACGGTATCGACTCCCGCCTCAAAGAGAGCGGACGCGCCCTCCTTCGTCGCGACATTTCCCGCGATGAGCTGGAGAGAGGGGAAAGCCGCTTTGATCTCACGGCAGGTATCTATGATGTTTTTGGAATGACCGTGTGCCGAATCCACGACGATCACATCCACGTGCGCTTTGACAAGAGCATCCACCCGTTCCATGACATTGCTCGTGATTCCGACAGCTGCGCCGCAGAGCAGTCTCCCTAAAGAATCCTTCGCGGAAGTCGGATACTTGATCTGCTTTTCGATGTCCTTGATCGTGATGAGTCCCTTCAGGTTTCCTTCCTCATCGACGATCGGCAGCTTCTCCTTCCTTGCCCTTCCGAGAATCTCCTTGGCCTCGTCAAGCGTGACGCCTTCTCTCGCCGTGATGAGCCCCTCGGAGGTCATCTGTTCGCGAATGGGCTTTGTCATGTCCGTCTGGAACTGGAGATCGCGGTTCGTGATAATCCCTACCAGCTTTCTGCCTTCCGTGACCGGTACGCCGGAGATCCTGTATTTTGACATCAGCGCGTTGGCATCCCCAAGTGTGTGGTTCGGAGACAGGAAGAAGGGATCCGTGATAACCCCGTTCTCCGAGCGCTTTACCATGTCCACCTCTTCGGCCTGCCTCTCAATCGTCATGTTCTTGTGAATGATGCCGATACCGCCCTGCCGCGCCATCGCAATCGCCATGCGGTGTTCCGTGACAGTGTCCATGCCCGCGCTCATCATCGGGATGTTGAGGCGCACGGATTCCGTCAGATACGTGGAGACGTCGATGAGATTCGGCGTCACCTCCGAATACTGCGGGATGAGCAAAACGTCGTCGAAAGTAATTCCTTCACATGCAATTACGGCCATGAGTTCCTCCTCTTACATTTTTTGGATTAATCCCTGAACACTTTCCCGGGCAGTCTCCACTTCAGGTCCTCCAGCATCGTCTCATCCAGATGAAGCAGGATCTTCTGATTGTTTGTGCCGCCCTTGATGATCACATAAGGCTTCTGCTCCGGATAGCCCGAAGAATAATCCACTTCTTTGAAGGTGATCCCGTAGCTGTCGAGATGATGGGATCCGTAAGGCGCAACGCATTCCACGTTCTCCAGGTCGATCTGGGCGAGATTCTTCCTGCTCGACTTGGAATAAATCGCCGCTATGTCAATCTCCCCGTTCACGTAAGTGTATTCATATTCCACATTGAATCTGGGGAACAGAAAATAATCTGCAATTCCGACTAAGAGAAGGACGATCATGAAGATCGGGTGTACGAACAGACCGAAAAAAGCGGCGACAGCCGTGGCCAGGATCAGAAGGATCTTGAACAGAAGGTCGGTCGGCTTCGGCTTTCTTTGTACGATCAGTTCGGAAAAATGGTCATCCATGCGGGGCCTCCTTAAGGTTCAAAATGATTATTGGTTGATATCATAGCATATCAGAGAAGAAAAATGAAGCCGCAAACCTGAAAGCCATACAGCTCGAATCCGCTTCGCTGCTTTTCGCGTAAGGGCTGGCGCCCTATAAAATCAAAAATAAGTAAACAGGGGAAGAAAACAAGCAAGCTTGTCTTCTTCCCCTGTTTACTTATTTCCGATTTTGCATGGCTTTCAGGTTATCACATCATCCCCATCCCGCCTGCTCCGGCCGGCACCGGTGGTTCGGGCTCCTTGATGATGGAAACCGCGGATTCTGTGGTGAGCAGGGTCGCCGCGATGGAATTTGCGTTCTGCAGCGCGGATCTGGACACCTTGACCGGATCAAGGATTCCTGCCTCAACCATATTCACATATTCATCGGTCAGCGCGTTGTAGCCCGTGCCTTCCTTTGCGTTCTTGACGTTGTTGACGATGACGGCGCCTTCCTGGCCGGCATTTACCGCGATGCGGTACAGCGGGGACTCGAGTGCCTTCTTTACGATCTCGGCACCGGTCTTCTCGTCGCCGGAGAGCTTGTTAATCACCTTGTCGAGGTGAGCTGCCGCATGAACATAAGAGGAACCGCCGCCTGCGATGATGCCTTCCTCAACTGCAGCTCTTGTCGCATTGAGGGCATCCTCCATGCGGAGCTTCTTGTCCTTCATCTCGGTCTCTGTCGGAGCACCGACGCGGATCACAGCGACGCCGCCTGCGAGCTTCGCGAGTCTTTCCTGAAGCTTCTCGCGGTCGAAATCGGACTTGGTCTCGGCGATCTGGGTCTTGATCTGCGCGACTCTGTCCGCAATCGCCTTCTTGTCGCCTTCGCCGTCGACGATGCCGGTGTTCTCCTTGGCAACCTTCACGGCCTTCGCGCGGCCGAGCTGG
>CACZQS010000227.1 GCA_902783325.1 uncultured Lachnospiraceae bacterium | reverse complement strand
TTATCTGCCTGAGCAGATGATTTAGTGAACTGCATATACAGCAATGGATGCCTGCCAATCGGCAGTGCATTCCGTTCGCGAGTATAAGTGCACTCGCTCGAAGGAAGGGGAAGACGATGGCAGAAGGACTGACCTTATATAAGCTGATTATTCTGTATATGCTGCGAAGGGTGAATTTTCCGCTCTCCAACACGCAGATCACGGAATTCATGATAGACAGGGAATACACGGATTATTTCCATGTGCAGGAAGCCATCCACGATCTCGCGGATGCGAAGCTGGTCCAGGTCGAGACGATCCGCAACACAACCCAATACACGGCGACGAACGCGGGAGAAAAGACCCTGGAATATTTCAGCAATGAGATCTCCTATCCGATCAAGAAGGAAATTGACGCTTATCTGAAGGACAACGCCTTTGAGCTCCGGAATGAGAGCTGCATGATTGCCGACTACGCCCTGACGGAGGACGGCGGCTACGCCGTGAGCTGCCGTGTGAAAGAGGGCCGGGAAACAATCCTGGCCCTCACGGTAAATGTCGCCTCCGAGCACGAGGCCGAACACATCTGCGAAGTGTGGCCCGAGGCCGCCCCCGACGTCTACGTCGCCATTATGGAGCGGCTTTTGTAACTCTGCCCCCGATCTTATTTCCTAATTTTTCTAAAGTACTCGCGGATCACCGCTTCATAGCCGTTGTCCGTGGGTTCATAGAAGCGCGTGCCGACGATTTCGTCGGGGAGATACTGCTGCTCCACGTAGTGGTTCGGGTAATCATGGGCATACTTGTAGCCGACGCCGTGCCCAAGCTGATCATGGCCGCCGTAGTGGGCGTCCTGAAGATGGACGGGCACGGTCGTCCTCTTCGCGCGCACCGTCTCCGAAGCCGCATAGATGGCCTCCGTCACCGCGTTGCTCTTCGGCGCACAGGCGACGTAAGAGGCGGCATGGGCAAGAATCAGCTGGGATTCCGGCATACCGACCCGCTCCACCGCCTGCGCGCAGCTCACCGCCACCACGAGGGCGAGGGGGTCGGCATTTCCCACGTCCTCCGAGGCGCAGATCATGATGCGCCTTGCGATAAAGCGGATATCCTCCCCCGCCTCCAGCATTTTCGCGAGATAAAAGACCGCGGCGTCCGGATCCGACCCGCGCATGCTTTTTATAAATGCCGAGATCGTGTCGTAGTGCTGGTCTCCCGTCTTGTCATAATGCACGGCGCGCCGCTGTATGCAGTCCTCCGCCGTCGCGAGATCGATCCGCATCGTTCCGTCCGCGGCGCGCTCCGTCGTCATCACGGCCAGCTCTATGGCATTTAAGGCCGTTCGGGCATCGCCTCCCGACACGTCCGCAAGGAATGAGCAGGCCTCCTCCGTCAGCTCCGCTTTGTAGCTCCCCAGTCCCCTGTCGGCATCGCTCATCGCCCTTTTTAACAACAGCTCAATATTCTCCTTCGTCAGAGGCTTCAGCTCAAAAATCGTCGAGCGGGATATAAGAGCCGCATTTACTTCGAAATACGGGTTCTCCGTCGTCGCGCCGATGAGGATGACGGTCCCGTCTTCCACGAACGGAAGCAGGTAATCCTGCTGCGCCTTGTTGAAGCGGTGGATCTCGTCGATGAACAGGATCGTGCGGCGGCCGTATCCTCCCATCTGTTCCTTTGCGGAAGCGACCGCTTCCTCCATTTCCTTCTTGCCGGAAGTCGTCGCGTTCAGCTGCCGGAAGTGGGCATTCGTCGTGTTGGCGATCACTTTCGCGAGAGTCGTCTTGCCGGTGCCGGGCGGTCCGTAGAAAATCACGGAGCTTAAGCGGTCCGCCTTGATCGCCCGGTACAGCAGCCGGCCTTTCCCTATGATGTGCTCCTGCCCCACCACTTCGTCCAGCGTGCGCGGCCTCATCCTGAGTGCCAGAGGCGACTCCTTCTCGCTGTTCTTTTGCTGCATGTAATCAAAGAGATCCATCGGTACTGCCTTTCTTTATTGCCACGTGCCGTTCTTCATAAAAAAAGATGACAAACGGCGACTGTACGCCTTTGTCATCCTGTCTGAATCTTTATTACGCGACCGCTGCTTTCGCTTTCTCAGCAAGGGCAGCGAAGCCTTCCGGATCATTCACGGCGATGTCGGAGAGAACCTTGCGGTTGATCTCAATGTTCGCGAGCTTCAGACCGTGCATGAAATTGCTGTAGTTGAGGCCGTTCATGCGGGCCGCCGCATTGATGCGGGCGATCCACAGTCTGCGGAAATCTCTCTTCCTCTGCTTGCGGCCCTTGTACGCACTTGCGAGGGCGCGCATGACGGACTGCTTGGCGATGCGGTACTGCTTGGATCTGGCGCCGTAGTAACCCTTTGCCAGCTTCAATGTGCGGTTATGTCTTTTTCTGGCGTTCAAGCCGCCTTTAATTCTTGCCATATTCTATTCCCTCCACCTGATTAAAGATACGGTAAAATCTTCTTCATTACCTTTGCGTTTGTCGGATCCGTGATGGTCGCATGTCTCAAGTTTCTCTTGGTCTTGCGGTCCTTCTTGGTGAGGATATGGCTCTTGTAGGCTTTCATTCTCTTGAGCTTGCCCGTACCGGTGGCGTGGAAACGCTTCGCGGCTGCTCTTTTTGTCTTCATCTTAGGCATATTATCGTTTCTCCTCTCTAAATTATATCAATCACTTTTTCTCTGTCAGGAACATAGTCATGAACCGGCCTTCCATCTTCGGCGGCTTCTCGACCACAGCGATGTCAGAAAGCTTCTCGGCAAAGTCGTCCATCATCGGGCGGCTCTGCGCCGTATGCGCCATCTCGCGCCCGCGGAAGCGGATGCTGACCTTCACTTTATTGCCCTTCTGGATAAACTTTCTCGCAGCAGCAACCTTCGTATTGAGGTCGTTCGTGTCGATATTCGGAGACATACGGATCTCCTTGATCTCCACGATCTTCTGCTTCCTGCGGGCCTCTTTCTCCTTGCGGGCCTGTTCATACTTATACTTGCTGTAGTCAATGATCTTGCACACCGGAGGATCTGCCTTCGGCGCGATCTTGACGAGGTCTAAGCCTGCCTCGTCTGCCATCGCCTGCGCCTCCCGCGCAGACATGATGCCAAGCTGTTCACCGTTTTCTCCGACCAGACGGATCTCCCGATCGCGGATCTGCTCGTTAATCATTAAATCGCTAATGTTCTTACCCTCCCTGAAGATAAACGGTTCAAAGTGTTTCCTGACGGTGTCCGCACAAAAACAGGCAGTCAAGGAGACTGCCCGTCATTCATCGAAAATCACAGCAAAAAAGAATGCTGTTCTTTATCAACGCCCGTCACTCATAGCGTTCCGGGGTGAGAGTGGACACTCTGCTTGTTTTTTAACGTAACTAATCTAACACCGGTCCCGGGATAAGTCAAGCACCTTTTTGTTATCTGCCGCAGCAATGTTTGTACTTTTTCCCGCTGCCGCAGGGACACGGATCGTTGCGACCGATCTTCTTCGGCTTCACGATGGTCCCGGACTTCTTCTGCTCGAGATAGAGCGCCTTCTGCTTCTCTTCCGTGAAAATGTCATTCCACTCGGGGAGCTGATAGAGCCAGTCCGCCTTGGCATCCACCATGTTCTTATAGAGCAGCTCCTTGTCAAAGACAAGATTCACCTCCGTGTCCGCATCCATCGTCTCGATCGGGTTTTTCTCGACCAGGGAGTCATTGATGCCGTCGAGGAAGCCGACCATGATCTCAAGAGATACATCGTATTTGTCGGCAAGCTCCTGCACGGTTCCGCGAACTTCCTCGTCCGGAGAAGCAAGCAGCTGCTGATAGATGCCCTTCTCCAGCTGGAAATAGGAATCCCAGAATCTCTGAAGCCAGCCCTTATCCGCTTTCTCGTTGTAAGCCTTCGCGCGCCATTCTCCGAGAAGTGAATGCCTGTCGATTTTCACTTCCTCCTGCGCCAGTGTTTCCGTGTTGCTGTTCTCACTCATTTCAGATTACGCTCCTTAAACAGTTTAAACCTGATTATACTTTTCACCTGCAAACATTCAGTGAACAAATCCACACTTTACCACATTTCCTGCAAATGTGCAATCCGCTTCACCACTTCACTCCCAGCGAACCGAGCTTCTCCGTTATATCATTGATATCAAGGAAACGGATGGCGACCAGCCCCTCTTTCTTCGCCGCAGCGACATTTCCCTCGTTGTCATCGATGAAAATGGTTCTGGCCGGGTTCAGCTGATACTGCCGGATGATGCGCTGAAAGATCTCTTTCTCGGGCTTGACCTCATGGTGCTCATAAGACCATACCCCGCCGTCCATCAGCTTCAGGAAATCCATGGCGCCGCGCTCAGCTACTTTATGCTGCCCCGTGCGGCTCCAGTTCGAGAGATAATACAGCTTGTATCCCTTCTGTCTGAGGCCTTTCAGCCAGCCCTCCGTGTACCAGAAGGGCTCACAGCACTTATCCATCGTCGCAATCAGTTTCCTCAAGTCCTCCTCATATCCCGGGACCAGCTTCACCAGATCATTGACGATCTCCTCTTCCGGCTTCACGGACCGGTCGAATTCCAGCCACGCCGGATCATGAATGACCTTCTCGCCGATCTCCCGGATCGCCTCCTCGGAGATTCCGACTGATGCCGCATGTTCCTCCCAGGGCCAGTCGATCAGCACAAGTCCCAGGTCGAATATAATGGCGTCGATGACCGCAGACTTGGCGGGCTTAAGCATCCTTGCCACCATAAGGACCAGATAAAGCAGCACGGGCACAAGGATCGTGGCGCCGAGCGCCGTCCTGAACAGGATCTGCGCGTGTTCGCTCTTCATAAAAGCCAGGACAAATGCCGCCACATACATCCCGAGAAGCAGGACGATCGCGATGATCGCCAGAACCTGCTTTGTTTTTTTCATTCGAAGCTCCTTCCTGCTTTTACCCGGCAGTTATCCTCTCTCCCGGAAAATGATGTCGGCCCGGCCGGGCCCGTTGGAAACCATCGTAACCGGGAAGCCGATCTTCTTCTCGATGAATTCCACATAGTTCCTGCACTTCTCCGGCAGATCCCCGTAATTCCGGATGCCGGTGATGTCGCATTTCCATCCGGGAAGAACTTCCCACACGGGCTTCGCCTTCTTCAGGTCCACCGTGGTCGGGAATTCTTCGGTATAAGCGCCGTCGATCTCATAGCCGACACAGACGGGAATCTCATCCAGATATCCCAGCACGTCGAGCACGGTCAGCGCCACGTCGGTCGCTCCCTGCAGCGCACACCCGTATTTCGAGGCCACCGCGTCATACCAGCCCACTCTCCGCGGGCGTCCCGTGGTGGCGCCGTATTCTCCTCCGTCGCCGCCGCGGCGCCTCAGCTCCTCGGCTTCCTCTCCGAAGATCTCGGAGACAAATTCCCCGGCCCCCACTGCGCTGGAATAGGCTTTGGTGACCGCAATAATCTTTCTGATCTCATAGGGCGGAATCCCGGCCCCGATGGCTCCGTAGCCGGCGAGAGTCGAGCTCGAAGTCACCATGGGGTAGATGCCGTGATCCGGATCCTTCATGGTTCCGAGCTGTCCTTCAAGGAGTGCGTTCTTTCCCGCCTTCAGCGCGTCCGCCAGGAATGCGGCGGTGTCGGCGATATAGGGAGACAGCATTTCCTTATAGCGGAAAAGCTCCGCCATCACGTCTTCCGTCTTCAGCTCCTCGTGTCCGTAGAGGTGTTTCAGCAGCACATTCTTTTTGATAAGGATTCCCTCGACCTTCTCGCGGAGGGCGTCCATGTCGGAAAGCTCACTGACCTGGATGCCGATTTTGGCGAATTTGTCCGAGTAAAATGGCGCGATTCCGGATTTCGTGGATCCGAAGGACTTCCCGGCCAGGCGGGCTTCTTCCAAGGTATCAAAGAGAACGTGATAGGACATCACGATCTGGGCGCGGTTTGAGATGAGAAGCTTAGGTCTGGGCACTCCGCGGTCCTCCAGCTCCTTAAGCTCCGCGGCGACGCGCTCAGGGCTTAAGGCGACGCCATTTCCTATAATATTGGTGACGGACTGATGAAAGACCCCGGAGGGAAGTGTGTGCAGGGCAAACTTCCCGAAGCTGTGCTTGATGGTATGGCCGGCGTTGGCGCCGCCCTGGAAGCGGATGACGATATCGGCCTGATCGGCAAGCATGTCCGTGATCTTGCCTTT
>CACZQS010000226.1 GCA_902783325.1 uncultured Lachnospiraceae bacterium | reverse complement strand
GAATAGCCGTCCACGCACAAAAGTCCCCATCCCTTCTTACCACAGAGCTTTCTTTTCGTCTCTTCCGGTAACGCCGAGAGCGCGATGCTCTCGCCGCGCAGATAGGCAGCAATGCTTCTCTTATCTTCTCCCGACATCGCAAAATCCGCCGTCAGCCGGACGTCTTCTTTGTTGGAGGTGATGTTTCCTTTGCTACCGGCCAGGTTCACATTGGCTTTCGATAAGGATATAAGAGCCGATACAACGCCTGCAGCGCTCGCGCTGCTGGTTCCCTGCAGCACCACGGAAGCAGATGCGATCCCGGAGATCAGCTCCTCTGTCGTTTTTGAGGTCAGGGAGACGGTCTTTTCCGCTGTCAGAGAAACGTTGTCACGAACATTCACAGCGGCCTCCGCCTGGTCCACGATGACATCGATCGTCCCGCCAGCGGCTGCCTTTCCTGTTGTGACGCTCGGGGTTACCGCAAAGCTCCAGAGGTCGATCCCCAGAAGCGATCCGACAGCGATCCCGCCCGTTGTGGATGTAAGAGCGGCGCTTTCATCGATCGTAGAGACAGCCTTATGGTTGGAAACGATCGTGTTTACGGAACCTCCGATGGCGGTGCTTGTTTCACCGCCAAAACCAACACCAACACTGGCAGCGGTATTGTAGACTTCTATGCTTCCTTCGCCTGACGACTGTACGGAAATATTGCCTTCGGCTGTGATGCCGGAGCTTTTGCCGACACGCGTTTCTACCGTGTCGTTGTCGTTTGCGATGGCAGCGGCAGCGCCGGTGCTGTCTGTCGCGTCCGATACAGAAACGGCGCCTGCAAACAGACGTGTGTTGGTGTCTCCTTTTGCGTTCATCGAAAGCGTTCCGGCAGCCGATTTACCGGCCTTCAGATCAATCTTATTGTAATTGCCCATCAAAGCCGTGATCTTGTTTTTGGAGCTTGTGACAGCCGCGCTTCCCGCGCCGGAAAGATAAGACTGGGAAGCTCCCTTCATGACGGAGCCTGCGATCGCTTCCGCGTAGGAGTTTACGGAGGAAGCAAAGTTCAGCGCGTCAAAGATCCTGACGATGTCCTTGCTCCTGACATTGATGGAGATCGTATAATTGGGATCTCCTGCCCCGCGGTGCACATCGATGATGCCGGTCTCGGCGCTCTGCCTCTGGGAATCGTTAAGCTTGCTGGAATCGGTAACCACATTCTTCATGGAAAGAGCGCAGTCGTAATCTTCGTGAGTCACGGCCGTCTTTTCCGCCGAAAGGATCAGGTCTCCTGCCGTCACCTGGGTATAATCTCCGATACTTGCATTGACCGTATTGCTGCTTATGACCGTAGCGGCTGCAAGACCCAGGCCCACGCTGGAGCCCCTGGAAATGCTTAAGCCGCCTGCGCGGACAGCCTGTTTGGATTTGTCGGAGGATGCGATCTTAACGATATCGCCGGAGATCTGCCTCAGGCTGGAGGAGTTTTTCCCGCTTCCCACATGGACATCCGCGGCCGCCTCTGACAGAGACATGGAAACGGCTCCGCCCAGTGAAACATAGGAGCTGCTTCCGGATACGCTTCCGGCAAGAGCCTGGGAAGCAAGCCATCCTTTGAAGCTGCCGTCCATATTCTGAGTAAGACCGGCGGTCAGGGAGACGTTTCCGCCCCCCACTTTTGCTTCGGACGATTCATCCGCTCCGACTGCGGCCACACTGTCCGCGTTCTCGGCCGCCGTGTCGGACGATTCTTCCGGTTTCTCTTTATAACCGGCGATCACGTCGCCGTTCACTTCTGTTACCGACTGGTTCCGATTCACCGTAACGGCAGCGGCGCCTGCGATGGAGTTGGCTCCGGCAGCGAAGGACATGGCGGCTCCGGTACCCAGGGTATTGAAGTTGGCCTGGTTTGCGGAGGATACGGAAATATCTTTTCCGGCTTTCAGATCTCCGCCGATATAGGTCTTCGCATTCCTGCGCGCGATCGACATTCCGACGGCGGCTGCTGCCTGGAACTTCGTGGGAGTACCCAGGTCACGGTTTGCGTTGACGGTCGTACCGGTGGCGTCCTTGATCTCTTTGGAAGCAGCATCTCCTGCTGTTTTGGCTGCGGAAGGATCGGCCGTCGTGACATTCTGGCTTCTGAGCGCGTTGGCGCCGGTATTCAGATCATTGTTGGCTGTGCTTCCGTCTGTATTTTTGGAGCTGTCAAGCTTTTTGTTGACTCTTGACGCAGTGTCGTTCATGGAATTTTTGACGCTGGTTCCAATCTCGTCAAAGATGGAACCGTCCATCACCTTCTGGGCTGTCTCCTGCGTGATCTCCTCCGCACGGGCAAACTTGTCCAGGATCCGCTGGATGTCCGCTCCCATGGATGTCGCCATGGCGTTCGTCCTGTCTTCGCTGTGGCTCAGCGCTCCGACTGACACAGATCCCGCAGATGCTGCGCCGTGGGACAGAGTGGCTTATACATCCGCCGTGGAAAGATTCAGCGCAACGCTCCCGCCGATGGCAGCCGTACTGCCGGTGGAAAATCCGCTGGACTGCAGCCAGGTGTCGGATGTATCTACGGCCTGTACGCTGACGCCTGTCGTTTCTGCATCGGTAGTCCTGACTTCTTTGGCTTCCACGGAAGCTTTTACGTGATCGTCCGTCAGATTCAGAGCGGCAGCCGCATCAAGTCCGATATCCGGGACTTTTGTGGCCCCTTTCTTTCCGCTTGTCAGGGAATCCGTGCCGGCCGTGGCGGTGATATAGTCAAGATGTTCGCTGGCCGCGTTCACGTTCAGGCTTCCCGCGGAAACATTTCTTTCTCCGATGGAGGCTTCCACATTGTGATCGCCGTAGATCATGGCGAAGGAACCGCCAAGGCCTACTGATTTGGCTTTCTTGTTTTTAGCTGCCGTATCATTTACGACTGTCTGGCCTTCTTCATAGACCGCCTCGATGGAGGAGATCCCGCCGGAAGGCACAAGGATGGAGTAGACCGTCTCGTTTGCGTTTGCGGAGACCATGCTGATGATCTCGGACGTATGTTCTCCGGACGCATCCTTGTAGGTATAGGAGAGCTTTCTGAGTCTCTGGCCTTCCACATTCTTCACCGTGATCAGAAGCTCGTCTCCTTCTATGGCTTTGACTCCGCCGCCGGAAGTATTCTTATCCTGGTTATACACATCCAGGGTCACTGCGTCGGAAGGAAGCGTCTTTCCGACAGCCGGGGAGGCCTTGGGTGCCGGTATATCTTTATAATCCTTTTCGAAGAGCGCATCGATCACCAGATCACCCTGTACGCCTCCGTTGATATCCGAAAGAGAAATGTAGGAACCTGCACCGTCCGAATGAACTGTCAGATAGCCGACCTTCTCTCCGCTCTCCGTCTGCATGGAATAAGAAACGGCGTCGCTCCCCTTCATCTTGTATCCGGTGTCAGGGGTCATGTTGATACGGTCGTTGTTCCCGTCCACAAAGGAAGCCTTGCCGCCCGTATGCGCCACAACAGTCACTTTGTCTTTCTGGATCGTGGTTTCGGCAGCGCTCCCGCTCCCGGCGTCAGAGCCTTCCTTTCCTGCCGCATCTGCGTTTGCGTCCGCATTCCCGAAATCATCCAGGGCTGCGGAGGAGGTGGTTCTTACGCTGCGGGACTCTTTCGCTGCAACCGTTACATCTCCCGTTGCCGTAAGAGCTTCCTGATAGCCATCGATCGCTGCGATAGTATCGACATTCAGTACTGTCACGGCGACAGCACCAGCAATGCCTGCGTTGGAAGCGCCTGCACCGGATACGGCCTGCGTTTCGATCTTGTGCCGGTTGGTGGTATCCTCTACGGTCAGATCCACGTCCGCTGCGTCCACAAAGGCGGAGATGGCTGCGTTAGACAGGGCTACGTCCGCGCTTTTCAGGACACTGGTGATGATGTCGACGAACTCCTGTTTGAAATCCGTGGTTTCCAGAACATGGATCAGTTCTTCATAGTCGAAGATGCTGGTGCGGAAAGATTCCGAAACGTAGTTTACCAGCTTGAGCGCAGAAGTCTCTGCGGAAGAAGTAAGAGCCGAATAGATCATGTTGAGGTGTTCTCTCGTGAGACCAGGTATATCCTGAGAGATCACCGTCAGCATTTCATTTGCGATGTCTTCCGCGAGGATCTGCACTTCCGTTCTCACGATATCCATAATATCTGTCGCGACCTTACGGGTATCAAAGCTGCCTGTGGTGATCTTGCTGCCTATACAGGCAAGCACCGAAGATATCAGGCCGTCCAGCGCGATGTACGCAGTCTTCTTCACACTCTCCACTATTTCATTAGGCAGCCATACAGTAAGCTCGTTTACGACATCATTCTTGATATTCTCAATGTCTTCGGAGGTCAGGTCTTTCAGTTCATCAAACTCAGAGAGGAGCTCGGTCACCGGAGCGAAAAGCGCTGCAGGGAAGCCTTTGACCTGTTCCCAGTAATTGTTGATCATGCCGGACGCACGGTCGAGCTTGGTCTCCAGACCGCCTCTGCCCAGAATATCTTTCAGTCCTGTCTCTTCCAGAATGGTATCCGCCATGACAGCGGCCACTGAGGAAACGATCTCCGCTATCACGCTGCCTTCGATGCCCATCGACTGCAGGAATTCTGTAACGGTATCTTCTATTCCGTTTTTGATCTGCATCACGAAGGCGTCGTCGGTAAGAGGCGTATGGATCTTCTGATCACTCAGGGTGGTGCTCTTCTCAGATTCCGGCATTTCGGCGGCCACCTTGACAGAAGCAGCCTCCAGCTTTCCGGACCCGACGACAGCCTTATTATCGATATTCACGACGTTCACGGATACGCCGGCACCGATCCCGTATTTCGATTTTACGACGGACGCGTTGGCCTTTGCCTCGGCATGGGTCCGGTTGGTGCTGGTGATCCGGATCGCATTGGCGCTCACCAGGTCGATGAAATCCGGAATCTCCGAGACGGAGGAAGAGCTGATCACATTTACCGCTGCTGCGGCAGCTCCTGCGATGCTGCCTTCCGTCGTCTGCGCTTTCTGACGGCTGAAGCCTGCAGAAGCGCCGGATGTTTCTTTGCTGGTCTTATCTGTAAGACCGGAAGCTCCGGACAGCAGGCTGTCCACCTGCGCGTCGGAACTGCCCGCGCTTCCGCCCGCGCCGGATTTTCCTTTCAGGCCGCCGGAAACCCCTGCCGTCACATTGGTTTTGGTGGTAGACAAAGTGCGTGATGAAACGATAATGTCTCCTGAGGAGGTCGTGTCCTCGCTCAGATAAGAATATGCCTTATCACTCAGGACCGCCACGCCGAAGGCACCGCCTGCAGCTGCTTTTCCTCCGGCAGCGCTTGCATCCGCGATGATCTCGTGCTTCGTATCATTAAAGGAGGAGACGTCGATGTTTTTCACGGTGAGGCCCGAATCTCCGGCGTACATGCCGAATCTGGAATAAGCATGTGAACTGTTCACGTCCACGGCCGCCACAGGGGTCGCCGAAATACCGCCTGAAGACCCGGCAGATGCCTTCACAGTGTCTTTCATGACCTGTTCCGCATAAACGTTGACTTCGCCCAGTGTGGTCCGGCCTTCTCCGAAAGCGATTATACCATCCGCGTCTGCCGAGGCCGATGCGGAATTGACGGCTACCGCGATACCGGCACCCACGCCGGCGTCTCTGGCCGGCTGATCCGGATCGAGAGCCGCCGCGTCGGCGGAAAGACCGAGGGTCTGTTTGCCGGTGGCGGATACAGTCAGACTGCCGCCGTCTTTATCTGTTCCTGTAAAGGTGATCGCGGCTGAAGGATCGATCTTCGCATGGGAAGCCGTACGGTTGACCTGCACAGCCAGGGCGCCCGCGATGCCGATGCTTCCCTCGCTGTAACCCGCCGCCACATCCAGCTTGTCTGTCCCGATGCTGTCGGCTTCCACTGTCACGTCTTTTGCGTTGACAAAAACGCCATGCAGAGAAGCATCATTCCTGGCGATGACCACACTGGTGCCAAGACTTGCCCCCATACTGAAGCTGGTTCCTTCAGGGTGCCCGGGTTCAAATTCCGCCGAGATCTCGGCTTTGAGTGTGTTAAGCTCGGTGTCGTCGATCCATGCCGGCATGATAAAGTACCAGGATCCATCCTCCCTCTTGTAGGTCTGAATCTGGTCATGGGTCAGACTGCGTTCGATAAAGACTTTCAGGGAATTTTCTTTCAGACG
>CACZQS010000225.1 GCA_902783325.1 uncultured Lachnospiraceae bacterium | reverse complement strand
GCAGTAGTAGCCCATCATCAGCGGAGACTGTGTCACAGCGCCGAGGAATGTGCCGTCTTCAACAGCGGCCTTGATGGATGTGCCGGCGTCGAAGCCTACGCCCACGACTGTGTCGCCGAGAACTTCACGGTTGTCATTCGCAACAAGGAGGCCTTCAGCTGCGGTCTGGTTGGAGCCGAATACAGCGATGGTGTCTTCCTTATCAAGGATCGTGCCTGCTTCTGTGGAGCAGAGGTCAACGGTTGTCTGAGCCGGAACGCGGACTTCAAGGATGATGTCTGCATCGCCTTCTACAGCGCCTTCAGCTTCGTTGACGTAGAACTCATTGCCTTCCACAGCGACTGTGTAGCCGTCTGCTGCAGCAAGCTCGATGATCTTGTTGATGAAGCCGAGGCCGCGCTGCTGGATGTTCAGAGCGTAGTTGTCCTGGTTGATCTCGCCGATGCGGACAGGAGCGCCCTGGCCGATCTGATCCTTAACTGCATCATAGAGATTGACAGCTGCGACTTCGCCGGCTGCGACGTTGTCCGTCACGACGGTGCAGACGATGGAGCCTTCCGGAGCATCCGCAACACCTGTGTCGAATGCGACGACCGGTACGCCTGCGTCAGCTGCTGCCTGCAGTGACTCAAGAACTGAGGATGTGTCGCAGGCTGCAAGGCCTACGCCTGCCGGAGCGCCATTGATGGCACTGTTGAGCATGTTGACCTGGTCTGCGATGTCGGACTCGGAAGCCGGTCCCTGTGCGGAATAAGTGACGCCGAGCTCTTCAGCTGCCTGATCCATTCCCTGCAGGGCTGCCTGCCAATAGGTGGACTGGAAGGACTTCACGACGATCTGGAAGTCATAGGCATCATTTGCTGTCAGGCCGTCGAACTGTGCGACGCCTTCTGTTGTGTCGGAGAGGTTCTCCGCCGCAAATGCCGGTACGGAAACAAGACCTGCTACCATAACTGCGCTCATCAGCATTGCCAACAATTTCTTCTTCATTCTTTTTTCCTCCTTATGAATGTTGAATGAAACTTATGCAAAATCCCCCTTGCAGAGGTGATTTCCAAAATAATGAATGAATGGTTACTTGATTACCCTTCTCTTAACGATATCAATGCACACCGCTCCGATCAGCACGAGGCCGGTGATGATCTGCTGCATATTCGCGTTGAATCCGATATACGGCAGGCCCTGCTTCAGGAAGATGATGACGTAGGCGCCGATCACGGTTCCGTAGATCGTCCCGTAACCTCCTGAGGCCGATACACCTCCCACGATGGCGCCTCCGATCGCGTCAAGCTCCATGCCGGCTCCCGTTCCGGGCTGCACGGTCTTGATGACGGCCGCGTAGGCAACCGCTGCCAGTCCGGCAAAGAGGCCGCTCACCGCGTAAACCATCACGTGGAAGAACTTCACGTTGATGCCGGACAGGATGGCCGCTTCCTTATTGGAGCCGATCGCAATGGTGTAGCGCCCGAACCTGGTGTGCGCCAGCACGAACTGCATGATCAGCGTCAGCAGAATAATCCACAAAAGCCCGAGGGGCAGTTTGGTCTTGTCCGCGGTCGCGATCTTGAAGATCGAGTGGAACCAGCCGTTCGCCTGTTTGGCTGTCGGCCACGGCACCGCGAAGGATCCCGTCACGACGGAGCCGAGTCCTCTCGTGATCATGCAGGTACAGAGCGTCGCCAGGAAAGGCGGAAGCCCCATCAGCGAAATCAGGATTCCGTTGACTATGCCGATCCCGAGGCCGAACAGAATGGTCACAACGATCGCGAAACCCGTGGGAACGTTGAAAGCCCGGATCAGGAAGCCGCCTGCCAGAGCGTAGCAGATCATACCGGTTCCGATGGACAGGTCCACGCCTCCCGTGATCAGGGGAAATGCCACTCCGATCGCCATGAGCACGTAATAGTAAGAGATGTCCATCACGCTCAGGAAGGTGGTGTATTTCCCGAAGTCGGCGCTGATCAGCCGGAAGATCAGGTACAGTACGACGAGCACGATCGCGACGATGATCTCCTGGGATATTACAGTCTTTTTCTTCGCCATGTTCTCCCCTCCCTTATGCGATATCGCGCGTCGCCTTGTCCATGATCGCTTCCTGCGTGGCCTCCTCGATGGGGATCTCGCCGGTCTTCTTGCCTTCGCACATGACTACGATCCTGTCGCTCATTCGCAGAATCTCCGTCATCTCGGAAGAAATCATGATGATGGACTTGCCCTCACTTGCAAGGCGGTTCATCAGTTTGTAGATCTCGTTCTTCGCGCCGACGTCGATGCCTCTTGTCGGCTCGTCAAAGATCAGGATGTCGCAGTTCCGCACGAGCCATTTTGCAATGACGACCTTCTGCTGGTTGCCTCCGGAGAGGTTCACGACCAGCTGGTCGGCGCTCGGCGTCTTGGTATCCAGCTCTTTGATGTACTGCTCGGTGACGGCCTTCTCCGCCGCTTTGTTGATGAAGAGGCCGGCCATGTATTTTTCCAGCGTCGCGAGCGTGGAGTTCTCCGTGATGGTCTTCTGCACCACGATCCCGTATCTCTTGCGATCCTCCGACAGATAGCCGATGCCGTGCTTCACGGCGTCCCGCGGAGAATTGATCTCCACCTTCTGCCCGTTGATGTAAATGTCGCCGCTCGTCTTCGGGTCGGCCCCGAAGAGGGCCCGCGCGGTCTCGGTGCGGCCCGCGCCCATAAGTCCCGAGAACCCGAGGATCTCGCCCTTTCTGAGCTCGAAGCTGACGTCCTGCACCATTTTCCCGGCATTGAGATGGTCAACTTTAAGCACCACCGGAGCATCGGCCGGAACCATGCTGTGGGTCTTCGGCTCCTCGTAGATCACGCGGCCGACCATCATGTTGATGATATCTTCCTTCGTGCAGTCGTTCGTGATCAGCGTGCCTACGTAGGTGCCGTCGCGCATGACCGTCACGCGGTCGGTGATGACCTTGATCTCATCCATGCGGTGGGAAATGTAGATGATGCCCAGGTTCTGCTTCCGCAAGTCGCGGATGATCGCGAAGAGGTCCTCGATCTCTTTTTCGGTGAGGGCCGCGGACGGCTCGTCGAAGATGATGACCTTCGCTTTATGGGAAATGGCTTTGGCGATCTCGCACATCTGCTGTTTGCCGACGGTCAGGTCGCTCATGCGGGCCTTCGGGTCGATGCTGATGTGCAGCTCGTCAAACAGTTTTCTCGATTCCTCGATCATCTTCCGGTCGTCGATCATGAAGCCCTTCATGAACTCGCGGCCGATGAAGATGTTCTGCGCCACGGTCAGGTCGCCCACCATGTTCAGTTCCTGGTGCACGATGACGATTCCGGCTTCCTGCGCGTCGTGAGTGTTGTGGAACTCCACTTCGCGTCCTTCGTAGATGATAGATCCCGAATCCTTCGTGTAGATGCCGGTCAGCACCTTCATGAGCGTGGATTTTCCGGCGCCGTTCTCTCCCATCAGCGCGTGAACCTCGCCCTTTTCCAGCTCAAAGTTCACGTGATCCAGCGCATGAACACCGGGGAAGGTCTTGTCGATGTCTTTCATTGTTAAAATTACTTCGCCCATTCCCTTCTCCTTTCTTCAGTTCTTGCGGCGGCGCGCCGAGACGTCCGCGTACACGAATACGATAACGATGAGACCGGTTATGATCATCTGCACCTCCTTGGTCATGCGCAGTGCCATGATCCCTTCCTGCAGAAGTGAAATGACGAATACGCCGATCACCGTTCCGCCGATGGAGGCGAGTCCGCCGGCCATGGAGGTTCCGCCCATGACGCACGAGGCGATCGCCTCGTTGTTATAGGTGTCCCCGAGTCCCGGCTGCACGGTCGTATAGGCGCCCACGAAGAAGATGGCCGCGATGCCTGCCATAAGGCCGCAGATCACGTACGCGAGCATCTGCCATTTGCGGACATCGACGCCCGAGAGCCTCACCGCTTCCTTGTTGCTTCCGAGGCAGAGGATGTAGCGGCCGGCCTTCGTGTGGTTCATCACGATAAACAGGATGATGACGGCGACGGCAAATACGATGAGTCCGGTCGGCACGTCGCCAACCTTGACCAGGTTCCGGAACCAGCCGTTGCCCGAGGGGTCATTGCCCTGGGGCCAGCTGACGGACTGTGTCTTGGTGAACACCGATCCGAGTCCCTTCGCGATGTTCATCGTCGCCATGGATACGATAAACGGCGGTACCCCGACAAATGCGACCAGGGAGCCGTTGAAGCAGCCAAAGCAGAATCCGATGGCAATGCTGGCCAGAATGGAGATGACCACCGGAACCCCGTAGGTGTTCAGCATGTAGCCGGACATCAGCGCACAGCAGAACATGACCGGTCCGATGGAGAAGTCGATTCCGCCCGTCGCGATGACGAAGGTGACGCCCAGGGCCAGAAAGCCCAGGAAATAGACGTAGTTAAAGATGCTCATGATGCGGGCCATTCCGGCAAATCCGGGTATGATGAGCGAGAACACCACATACATCAGGAGCAGGATGGCAAACAGGATGATCCTGTTAAACCCGAGTTTTTTTACTAACGCATTCTCTTTGATCGTTTTCAAATGCTGTCCCTCCTCATCTCGATTTGGATTTCAGCGCGTTCATGCGGTCCGATGCAGTCGGATCCGCATCCTTATACTCATCCATCACGGCCTGAGTCCACAATGCCAGCTTTTCCTCAAGTCCCAGCCGCTTACCGACCCCTTCCGTCATTTTCCATGTGTCCAGGGTCATATGCTGCTTCTGGTCCTTCTGCCCGGGACCCAAGAGTCCGAAAAGCGTTCTCCTGTAATCGCTCCCGGTGCAGGTCTTGAAGAACCGTCTCGCCGCATTGCGGATCTCCCAGTAGAGAGCTCTCTCCCCGTCCGGGCCGGCCTTTACCGCCTCACTGTATCCCGCGTCATCAAGGAACTTCTCGATCTCCCTGCGCCCGCTCTTTTTGAACACGCTGGAGGTATCATAGATCTGACCGAAATTGACGCACTGCCACAGGTAGAGGTCCGTGGAAACCTTCTCCGCATTTCCGTCCGGATGCCGGAGGAAATAAAGGTGCTTCCTGAAGTCGTTGGAACCGTCGTCAGCCTCCTCCGCAAGAAGCGTCTCCAGAAGCTGAAAGCGCCTCTCCGGCTGTATTTCCTTATAATAGGCAGTCCACCCGGGGCTTATCTTGTACATTCCCTTCAGCCTTTCTATTTTTTATTTCCTTTTTTGACGCGGATCGGTTCCGCTTCAGTCGGGATAGACGACAGCCACTTTTCCGCACTTGCCGCTGGCCATGAGGGCATAGGCCTCATCCGCGCGCTCGATTGGGAATTCGTCCGTGATCAGGTCGCCGGGATGGATGTTCCATCTCACCAGGCGGTCGACCAGATCCATCATTCTCCATGTGGAGGTCACCCAGGATCCATAGATGGTCTTCTGCGAGTGCATCATATCCGGGCTCGGATTGAGGGTCATGGTATTTCCTTCGCCGACGAGTGCGATCTTCGCCCATTCCTTGGATGCCCTCACGCAGGTCTGGCGTCCCGCGTCGCTGGCGGAGCAGTCGATGGCGCGCTCAACGCCCTTCCCTCCGGTCACGTCCAGGATGTCCTGCACGGTGTGATCCGACGGCTTAAACACGTAGTCGACGAGGCCGAGCTTCTTCGCCAGGTCGATGCGGTAATCGTTCATCTCCACGCCGATCAGCTTGTCCGCGCCCATGGCCTTCGCGAGCATCAGTGTCGCAAGACCTACAGGGCCGAGTCCGGTGACGAGGACGGCGTCATTTCCGCTGACACCGATCTTCTCGAGGGCTTCGTAGACGGTTCCGAATCCGCAGGCCACCTGCGCGCCGTCTTTGTAGGTCAGCTCGTCCGGAAGGTGGATCAGATCCTTCTCATCGCAGAGGATGTAGGGAGCCATGCCGCCGTTTCTCTGCCAGCCGTAGGCCTGGCGGAAGGTCGGATTCGAGCAGGCGATCATATAGCCCATGCGGCAGTTGTAGCAGACGCCGCAGCCGGAGATGTGATAGACGATGACGCGGTCGCCGGTCTTGAATTCCTTGAGTCCGGGGCCTTCCTGCACGATGATGCCGCAGGGCTCGTGGCCGGCGATCATGCCGGGGATATACCCTTCAGCGCCCTTGCCGGTGTGTTCCCTGTAAATGGCGCGGATGTCGGAGCCGCAGATCGTGCTCGCCTTGGTCTGTACCAGTACCTGTCCGAATCCGGGTTTCGGCACCTCAAATTCCTTCATCTCCACGGTGCTGTTTCCCGGCAGTGTCGCTCCGATCATGCTGGTCGGAATAATCTTCGCAAAGTTTCCCATGATTGTTTCCCTCCTCTATAAGCACAAGGTTTATATCTGATTTGCTATTTTTCTATCTTTACCATATCAACCCGTATTCAGCAGTCTGTGCAGTCCACGATCACTCCGTCTTCGTCCCACAGATCGTGCCAGTCCGATGCTCCTTCCCACAGGAACACCTGGCCTTTCACGAGGCGGTTCCCGCGCTCGAGAGTCGCGATCGACGCCATTTCCTCAGCGGTCAGCTTCTCCGTGACGGCTGCGCGGAGGTTTGCCTCGTAGTTGTGGACGGAGAACGGAATCGGAAGGACTCCGCGGCCCAGCGCCCACTTCAGGCAGATGATGGCGGGATGGACGCTGTGGGCTTTCGCGATCTCGACGAGCTCCGGCATCTGCATGTCAGCGATGTCTCCCGGCTCGATGTCGCGCTCGGGGCGTCTCGGGGATCCGAGGGGCATGTAGCCGATCGGCAGTATGTTGTGTGCATTCAGGTAATCCAGGATGTCCTGCTGCTGGAAGCAGGGATGCATCTCCGATTCGCAGGCGGCCGGATGGATGCGCAGGTGCGGGAGCACCGCCTCCAGCTTCGGGATCGTCATGTTGGAAATGCCGATGTGCCTGACCAGCCCCTTGTCGACCAGGGCTTCAATCTGCCGGTATGTGTCAAGGAATTCCTGGACCGAGAACGGCCTGGAATCCGGATTTCTCGAATTCACGTCACAGAACGGCGCGTGATAGTTCGGGAAGGGCCAGTGGATGAACAGCATGTCCAGATAATCGCACTGCAGATCCTTGATGCTCTTCAGGCAGGACTTTTCCACTTCCCGGTGCATGTCGTTCCAGACCTTCGTCATGATGAAGAGATCTTCCCGCTTCACCACTCCTTCGTCAAATGCAGCGCGGAATACGCGTCCGATCTGCTCCTCGTTCCCGTAGCAGGCCGCGCAGTCGAACAGTCTGTATCCGACCCGGATGCCGCCGGCAACTGCTTCCGCCACTTCATCGGGTCCCACTCTGTCCGACCCGAAGGTGCCCATGCCCAG
>CACZQS010000224.1 GCA_902783325.1 uncultured Lachnospiraceae bacterium | reverse complement strand
GCCTCGGGCTTCTGGGTGTGACGCTTCACGTAGGCGATCGCCACGTCCGACGGCCTGTACTGGAAAATGCCGAAATCCGGGACCAGCCCCACATAAGGACTCCCGGTGCGCTCGCGGAGCTCAATCATCTCGTCCACGGCCCGGAAATTGATGCCGGACGCCATACCTTTCTTCGGCTGCACATAATTGCCCGGCTTGATGGGCCAGGGCGCATGGATTTCCTTGCCGATGCGGACATCGTACTTCTCCGCGGTCGGAATGCACGCCTCGATCACGTCGATCGGCACGAGCACCAGGCAGCGGACATTTTTAAAGCCCATCTTCGCCGCGAGGCGGATATCGTTCTTCAGGTGTTCCGCCGCTTCGGCGTGGGTCATCACATGATCGCGGAACTGATGGACATCCAGATAGACATCCATGGTCACCGCGTTCATATTGTAGCGGGCCATATAGCTCCGGAAGTCATACAGAAATTCCTCGGAGGGGAAGGGATAGTGCGGAATCAGCTGCTGGTTGATGATCTCGATCCCGTCCGTGCCAAGGCCCTCGCGCACTTCCCGGATCTGGGCCTTCCAGTCCAGCTGCCTGAAGAACTGGCTCTGCTGATAGCTGTATAAAGACACGCCTCTTTTGATCGCCATTACGCCTCGCCTCCTTTCCCTGATGCTCCGCAGCAGCAATCCTGCAGCTCCAGGTCAAAATAGCAGATCGTATCCGTCTTGCCGGCCCCCTGTCCGCTTCCCGGAACGGGCGGATTCTTCACCCATTCCTCGTCCCAGGGCATATACCCGTACTGGGCCAGAATCGACTGCTGGAGGCCGATGTGGTGTACGCCCTTAGCAAGGCCTCCCTCTTTTTTCACATGGACGATGCCCTCGTCGTCATAGTCCCAGTGCTCCCACGCGCACCATTTTAATTCCTCATAGGTCCTGGGCGCTTTTCCGTTGATCTCGAAGGTCTGCAGCTCCCTCGGATATTCGGTGCCGTCACAGCTGATGTAGTAGCCGTTGTGCAGAGACAGAAAGCATCCCCGGTAATCTGCGATGCGGACCGCAAACTGAAATCCGACCGCTTCACCGTCTTTATAATCATTCTTCAAACTGTCCTTGCGGATCAGGTACTGGTCAAACACAGGCAGCTCACTCCTTTCTAAAATAAAAACAGGGGACATACGTCCCCTGTCAAGTTTATTCTTTGACGCCGCCCATCGCGATACCTGCGATGAAGGCCTTCTGGAAGAACGGATACGCAATCAGGACCGGGATTACACCGATGACCGCCATACACATGCGGATCGAGTTACCGGGCATCTTGGAAACCGCCTCACCTGTCGCCGCGGAGTTCGCCATGGAGGCGAGCGCGCTGATGTTGTCGATGATGCTCTTTAAGAGCTGCTGCAGGGAGTACAGGTTCGTGTCGCTGATATAGTACAGACCGTTGGTCCAGTCGTTCCAGTATCCCAGGGCCGTCATCAGACCGATGGTTGCAAGAATCGGGAGGGAGAGCGGAAGCACGATCTTAAAATAGATTCTCAGCTCCCCGGAGCCGTCGATTTTCGCCGCTTCGATCAGGGCCGGGTGGATGTTGGACTTGAAATTGTTCTTGTACAGAATGACAAAGAAGCCATTCATGATCAGGGTCGGGAAGATCAGGCCCCAGATCGTGTTCTTCACGTGGAACATCTGCGTCCACATGATGTAGGACGGAACGATACCGCCGTTGAACAGCATCGTGAAGAAGACCAGGAAGGTCAGAACACCCGCCCTCTTATAATCCCTTCTCGACAGCACCCAGGCCAGCATCGGTCCGATGAGGAGCGAGATGCACGTGCCGAGAACGGTGATGAGAATCGTAATGCCGTATGCCTTGAAGATCTTGACGGCATTGGAGCTCATCAGATACTGATAAGCATACAGTGAAAACTCTTTCGGTATGAACGAATACCCTTCTCTGACCAGAGCCGTCTCTTCCGTCAGGGACGACGCAACGAGCAGGATGAAAGGAAAGATCGCACATGCCGCACAGATCGAAAGAATGACAATAAGCAGTGCTTCAAATCGCTTATCCGATCCACTTTTTACGCTGGAATCTTCCATGTTTTCCTCCTTTCCTCTTTAGAAGAGCGCGTTCTCTTTGTCATGCCTGCGGACGATCATATTGACGATGAAGACCAGGATGAAGCCGACAATCGCCTGATAGGTACTCGCTGCCGATGCGACGGATATATTGTTCATCGTCATGAGCATGCGGTACACGTAGGTATCGACGGTATTGGTCACGTCATACAGAGCGCCCGAGTTCAGCGGCACCTGGTAGAAGAGTCCGAAGTCGGAGTAGAAGATTCGTCCGACCTGCAGCATCGCCAGCGTAATGATCGTGGGCTTTAAGAGCGGAAGCGTGACGTAGCGGAGCTGCTGCCACTTTGTACAGCCGTCCACCTTTGCCGCCTCCAGGACACTCTTGTCGATGCCGACGATCGAACTGAGAAAGATAATGCCGTTATAGCCGATCTGCTTCCAGATGAAGACGAAGGTCAGGATAAACGGCCAGTATTTCTTTTCCGCATAGAAATTGATCGCGTTGCCTTCTCCGAGAAGGTGATTGATGAGACCCGTCTCGTTGCTTAAGAAAGCATAGACGATGTACGCCACGATGACGTAAGAGATCAGCTGCGGAAGCAGGATGCTGGTCTGGAAGAACTTCTGCAGGAATTTGTTCGTGATGCCGGCAAGGCAGATACCGACGATGACGCCGGTCACGATGCCGAGCACGATGAACACCGCATTGTAAAGAAGAGTATTCCGCGTGATGATCCACGCATTGCTCGTAAAGAAATTCCCGTTGCTCTGGAAGAGCATCTTGAAATTGTCGAAACCGACCCAGTCGCTGGCGATCAGGCCCTTGCTGTAATCGACCTTCTTGAAGGCGAGCAGGATACCGACCATCGGAATATAGTTGTTGATCACAAAGTACAGCATGCCCGGAACAGCCATGAAATCCAGCGCGGAAACCGTCTTGTTCTTATAGAGCACGTAGAGCGTCCGGATCAGCACATAGAACCCGGCCACCACCAGGATCACACTGCCGGCCTGGATCGAGACTTTTTTCGCTTTCTTCAATGTACCTGCAATACTGGTCGCAAGATACAGATTCAGCGCAATCACCAGAAGTGAGGAAATGGTGCCGATCCCGGCATACAGGCTCTTAGCTTTTTTTATGGCCAGGAACCCCATAAGAAGGATCAGCACACTGCAGACAAGCGCGATGATCATCGGAATGCTCCCGGACATCGCGACTTTCCCGTCTTCAGAGGCAAAGCCCTTAATCAAATCGATACCGGTCTTCGAAAAGTTTTCCTTATTGTAACGGTAGCTGATAAACGGCAGGAAAAATGCCGCGATCATGAGAGCTCCCGCTATAATCAAATCGGGAAGACCGGCAATACCCTTTTTCTGTTTCATCTACTCATCCCCTCTGAATAAGAAGGCGGCAGGCTTACCTGCCGCCCATATGTATTTATGAAACCTTTAAGGATCAGCCGTTCTCGGCAAGCCACGCATCCAGCTGCTCCTGGTAAGCGGCAAGGAGTTCGTTCATGCCTGCTGCTTCCAGTCTGCTGTTGAACTCTTCGAGAGTCTTCTCGTAGTCGCCTGAAGAGCCGGAGTCAAGCATCGGATGGAACTGATTGCAGACATCGTGGCATGCTGCGATCGTGTTCTCAAGTCCTGTGTTATCAACGGAGAAGCCCATATACTTGGATCTCTCTGCGTTATCCATCTCTGCCTGCTGCTGTTCGCGGATATCCAGCGCGCTGCCTTCCCACGGAGCAATCAGGATCTGGTTGCCATAGAGGAAGTCAGAAGTGTGATAGCCGACAGTATCCGCTGTCACGCCTTCCGGATAGGTCGCCTGTCCGTCAGCATTGAGAACCCAGTTCTGGCCCTCAACGCCCCAGGTAAGAAGGTTGCAGAGCTCAGGGCTTGTCATAAGGAAGTTCACATAGCGGACTGCAGCTTCCGGCTCAGTAGCCGTAACCGGGACGCAGTAACCGAACTTCTGTGTGGAGGACGTGCCGAGCTTGGAGCTGGTGACATCCTTCTGGATCAGTTCGTAGCCTGTCAAAGCCTGGGATGCTTCGAGAGAGCCGATCTCGATAGCGCGGTTCTCGGCAAACCCGGCGCCGGATTTCACAAGCGAATCGGCATAGTCCTGGGTGGTTGCCGCATCTTTGTAGATCAGGCCTTCGTTGTACCAGTTCTGTGCGCGCTCCGCCATCTCCTTATAGTCGTCGGTTGCGTAATAGCTCATGACCGTATCTGTAGCTTCGTCAACGAGGATCATGTTGTAGCCGTCGCCGACCTGGTCATACCAGTAAGCATCCTCAAAGTTGTCGCCGTGTGCCATGAAAGGTCTGGGATTAAGGACAGTGCCTTCCGCGTCGCAGTTCACGACCGCCACGATGCCGCTCGCATCGGTGATGGTCTTAAGAGCCGCTTCCATCTCGCTCCAGGTCTTGGCATTCTCAATCGCCTCTGTCACGCCGTTCTCATCCGCAAGGTCTTTCCGGACAAAGAACGCCTGTGATCCGGTAAGGGAGCGGTAATTCGGAATTCCGTAAACCTCATCGCCGATGGAGACACCCTTGATCAGGTCGCCTTCCAGTTCAAGAAGATCCTGGCCCTCTTCCTCAAGGATCTCGCTGATATCCATCAGCTGGCCGGCCGCCATATAGGACGGGAAGGAAGCGCCGGGAACCGGTGTGTACATGATGAGATCAAGGGGTTCATTCGCCTGGATCTGCATCGGAATCTGCGTGCCGTAAGTAGCTGCGTCAAACCAGGAGATGTTCGCATGAACGCCGATCTCCTCCTCGATGAGCTCATTGACCGCATCCTCAACCGGCTGTGTCACGCTCTGGTCCATCGGAGCGAAGCACATCAGGGCGACGTTGATCTCAAGGAGATCTTCGTCCTCGTCATCCGCGAAAGCACTGAACGGCACCATGGTCACGGCCAGTGCGGATGAAAGAAGCAAAGCAAGCAGTTTTTTCGTTTTCATAAAAGCCTCCTTTTCTTTTGAACCCTTCCGGGGTGCCGCTGGCACAGGCCCGGAGCTTCATGATATACAATTCTAACTCAATCCGGATGGTTCTTCTATGCAGTAATATGACACTTTCCATAGCGATTCCGAACTCGGTCAGTGTCCGAAATGATTCAGGTCACTTACACATATCTGATTTTGACCTCTATTCCCCGTACCGGCCGAAGACCTTCTCGAGTGATGCGGTCATAAGCCAGGTCACCACCGCCGGCATCAATGCCGCGCTAATGGGAATGACCCAGATCACGGCGGCCGCGAAAAGGAGCAGCAGGAAGATCACCACACTCGACCCCAGATGCGAGATCATCAGCAGAAGACTGTTTTTCAGGATCTGCTTCAGCGTGTTCTCAAAAACGGCGATCTGCGCAAAAACCCATACCGCGTAGATGATGAGAAGGACCTGCAGGACGCGGACCAGCACATACAGATTGCCGATCGCATGGCCGTTCATAAGAAATGCCTTCAGAATCCGGACATCCACTTCAAATACGAAGAGCACCGCTGCCATCACGGCTCCGGCAGGGAGCGCCTGGCGCCAGTTGTTCTTCAGGGCTCCGGTAAACTCCGACCAGACATATCCCCGGTTATTTTTCAGGTTTTTTTCGGCGACCGTATACAGCGCCGTAAAAGACAGCCCGGCCGTCACTACCGGCAGACAGCATACGATGAACAGAACACTCGCACCCACGATCGCCCACAGCTTCCTGAGCGTCGTCATCAGCGGCCCGTCAAAATCAAACAGTTTCATAACCGAATCTCCGGAGACAAGGATCCTATCCTCTTAATCCGACAGCCGGGGGCGCACCCCGGCTGCCGGTCAAAACCGATATACGTTCTTTTTACAGGAAGATCTCCTTGCCTTCTTCCGCCGACTTGTAGATCGCCTCAAGGATCTGTGTCACCACAAATGCCTGCTCCGGCTTCACGAGCGGCTCGCCGTCATTCGCGATGGCATCCAGCCACTGTGTATTCTCCCTGACGGCCTCAGCCGCAGCGCCGCCCTCGAAGAAGTCGACAACGCCTGCAGGAGAAATGATCTTTTCCATAAGCTGGTTGTGCTCAACCGTATTGATGATCAGCTCATCCTTCGGATAGCTGCCGCCGTGATGGATCTCGGCGCCGGCTCTTGTTCCGCAAAGTGTGGTGGACGCTTCCATGGACTTCAGGATATTGAGCGCCCATGCGGCCTCGATGTAGATCGTGGCGCCATTTTTCATCTTAACGAAACCGAACGCGGAATCCTCTGTCTGGAAGGTCTCGGGATCCCAGGGTCCGAACACGTTGCCTTCCGGTCCCTTCGGGTCGCGGCCGAGCTTGTAATAGACGGATCCGGTGACGGAAACCGGCTCGTAGTTGTTCATCATCCAAAGAGTGATGTCAAGCGCATGAGTGCCGATGTCGATAAGCGGACCGCCGCCCTGCAGCTCTTTGTTCGGGAATACGCCCCAGGTCGGAACCGCGCGGCGTCTCAGGGCATGGGCCTTCGCGAGATAGATCTCGCCCAGCTCGCCCGCCTCGCATGCAGCGTGAAGGGTCAGTGTGTCGTCACGGAATCTGTTCTGATAGCCGATCGTGAACTTCTTGCCGCTCTTCTTCCATGCATCGATCATCTTCTTGGCGTCCGCCGTGGTCGCTGCCATCGGCTTTTCGCACATAACATGCTTGCCGGCCTCAAATGCCGCTACCGTGATCGGGCAGTGGGAGACATTCGGCGTGCAGACATGAACGAGATCGATCTTCAGACTCTCATCCGCGAGCATTGCCTTGTAGTCCTCATAAACCTTGGCATCAGCTGTTCCGTATTCCTTCGCGGCCTTCTCCGCTCTCTCGCGGATGATGTCGCAGAACGCGACGAGTTCAGCCTTGTCGGCATTTGCCTTGAAAGACGGAAGGTGCTTCTGGTTTGCGATGCCGCCGCAGCCGACGATCGCGACTCTGATCTTTGCCATACGTGTTTTCCTCCTGATTGATTAAATGGTGTTTGGTGTATTGTCTGCCCGGACCCTTTGCGGCACGGACACATGCTCATTAATAAAAATGGTTCAATCGCGAATTATGCTTCGATCGCGCGGCGCATCGCTTCCTGATGGCGGCGGACCTGCTCGATGTCATCCACCGGCATATCCGCGCGGAGGCACTCACCGCCTTCGTATTCGGTGCTGAGATAGCCGTCGTAGCCGCACTTCTTGTATGCAGCGACAACCTCCGGAATCGCCACGGCCGTCTCCACGTAGTCCTCGTGAGTGTTGTAGCACTTCGCGTGAGTGTGGCAGATCCGGTCGATATTGTCGATGAGGTCCTGAGGATCGCTCCAGGAATAAGTGTAGCTGCTCATGAGGTATCCGACATCCGCCGGGGATGCTCCCAGCTCCTTGAACTGTTCCAGAAGCTTCGCCTGACCGTTGGCATTGCGGTAATTCATATTCGCCTCGCCGAGGTTCAGGGAGTACTCGATCTTGGTGAAGCCGTTCGCGACGCGGTCCTCGTAGGCCTTGTTCACGATATCGATGAACTTCTGCTGCGCGCCCTGCCTGCGCCACTTGTCCTCCACGACATCCGGCACTCTCTTGCAGAAGATGCCCATATCCGGAATAAATGCGAAGTATTTGAATTTGGAGGCGGAGCCGCTCAGGCGGTCAAGATAGCCCTGAGCCCATGTGGAATTGAGCGAGAAGGGGGCATGAACCTCCAGACCGATCTTGACACCCACTTCCTCCGCGTACTCCAGGCTTCCTTCGATGACATCGATCGGCGTGGATACAAGCGTGCGGATGCAGGAGAATCCGAGAATCGACGCGCACTTCAGGTCGCGCTTCATCATCTCGACCTGCTCGCCCAGGGAGAGCATGCGGTTGTCGTAAATGTGATTCTCAAGGAATGCGTCATAGCAGGTAGGAGTGAGGTTGTACTTCTTCAGCCATTCCTTCCACTGTGCCTGGAACTCCTCGGTATAAATCGGGTTCGGGAACTGCTTGATCATGGTCTCGGCGAGAAGCTCCACACCGGTCGCGCCCGCTTTCGATGTCTCGCGGAGGCAGCCTTCGAGATCCAGCTTTCCGTCATAGTAAGAGTCCTGATAGCTGTAAAGAGATACGCTTCTTTTGATTTCGCTCATGTTCGTTCTCCCTCCTTAAATCTCAAAGTCCGCTTCGCACGTTGCCTGAATCGGGAACGGCATATAGGACGGTGCGATGTGCTGCAGAACACTGATGTGATGCGATCCCTTTGCAAGTCCGCCTTCCCTGACCACGGTAACAGTCGCGTATTCGCCGAACTCCCAGCGGTACAGCGGGCTCACCACGGTGCGGCACTCCTCAAGAGAGAAGGTTTCGCCGTTCACTGTCAGTAAGACATTCTCGCGGGGAACCGCTTCGCCGTCGATGGTCACCGCGATGTCACGGATGATCGAGAGCGTGATGCCTCTGTAATACTGCAGCTTGAACTGGAATTCAAAGCCGCACACGCTTCCGTCTTTTTCGACATTTTTGAATCCGTCCGGTTTAAAGATCTGTCTGCCAGCCATGCTTTCCTCCTTCGTTTGCCGGTATAAATGACCGGCTTTGTTTTAAGCTTGGTACCTTTTACTGGATTTATTATAACAGGATACATTCATATATGCGCCAATTTCTTATCCCTGACTCGCCAAATATGCGTCGTCTTTTTTGTTTTCTATGCACAATTTCCTGATTCATATTCATTTTTTGCCAGGTTTTTTCACATTGGAGTGGCGGCAGAATCCTGTATGCGCTATAGTAATGACATCCGAAAAAATAATTCGAAATTCTCGAAGAGGGACTTCCATGAAAGACCAGCAAAAAGAGTTCAGCTTTTCTTCTGCATCCGTTCTTTCCGCGGAGCGCCGGCAGTTTACCGGAAAAGAGATTCTCCCGGGCAGGCGTTATCTCCTGCTCTATGTACCGGACGGCGGTCTTGAAGTATCTTACGGCGCCGTTCCGACTTTCCGGCCCTCGCCGCTTGCCGCATTTTGCACTCCGGAGGACATTTCCTTTTCGGCCGGCGCCCCCTGCGAGTATCTGATGCTGTCCCTCTCTCCCGAATATGTCCTGTCGCTGACGGGAAGGGAGAAGCTCCTCACCTGCTGTCTTTCCGCTTTTCCGACCGGGGCCGTCCGGGAAATCCATGCGTGCATGCAGGAGCTGGAAAATTTCTTCACGAACGGCAGCCGGAACGCGGAGCTCATCAGTTCCGCATCCGTGCTCCGCATTCTGGCGCAGCTCTCTTTACTCTGCCCCGAAGAGGAGGTCTTTCCGCCTCCGCTTCTGCCCTTAACGGCGCGCAGGAACGTCCTCTACAGATCCATCCTCAGCTATATACGGGAGCACGCCTTTGAGGAAGTCTCCCAGTCAGAGGCCGCGCGCCATTTTCAGATCACGCCGCAGTATCTGGGCGGCTTCCTCAAAAAGACAAGCGGCATGACCTATAAAGAAGCGGTGAAAGCGGCAAAAGAGCGCAGAAAGAGCATCCTTGCCCCGTATATGTCTTCCGGCGGCTCCAAAAACGGTGCTCCCGGCAGAAAGCTTTCCGCCCCGGAGCCGTCCGAAAAGGATGAAGAGACGCGGCAGATCCGCCTTTACTCCCGGATCGACCCCCAGCACGCCATGCCCCAGGCCTTCCGTTCGCTTATCAATCTCGGATATGCCTCCAATTTAAGGAGCCTCGATATCAGCAGTGCTCTCTCGTTCGTGCAGTCCGAGATCGCCTTTCAGGCCGGCCGGATCTGCCGCATCACGGATCTGATCACCACAGTGAGAATCCAGGGAAATTCATATTATAATTTCAGCGCGGTTTTCTCGCTGCTGGACGCATTGATTTCCCACGGGATCACTCCGTTTCTGGAGCTGGGCAACAAATCCTTCATGATCCAGGAAACAACCGTTCTCAGCTATACGCCGGTCTCTCCGACAGACAGCAGAGAGTACTATCAGGAGCTCCTCAGGATTCTCCCCGATTTCGCCAGGGCCTGCATCAATCATTTCGGCCAGTCCAGCTTCGACAGCTGGTATTTTGAGATCAGTTTCATGTACACAAGCGATGAGGAGCGCGAAAAGTTCGGACTGATCCAGTACGCCGGCATATTCCGGAAAATCTATTCCGTACTGCGCTCCTTCTCCGCTTCCTGCCGCATAGGCGGTCCGGGCTTCAATGACTGGTCAGACACGGAAAAAATCCGGCATATGGTCCGTCTCATGTCCTCCCACGGCATCGTCCCCGATTTCTTCAGCGCCTATCTCTATCCCCTGGAAAGCAGGCGCGAAGGGATGACACTCTCCGGAAATCCCATGGAATCCGCGGACCGTCTGCGGCTCTTCGCCGAAGCGGTTCGGGAGGAACACCCCGAAAAAGAGATCTGGATCACGGAATTCAATTCCAACCTGTCCTCGAGGAACTATCTGAATGACACCACTTACCAGGCCGCGTTCATCGCCAAGACCATGACCGAGGCCCTGCCCCTTAAGGTTGACGGCATAGGCTATTACCTTCTGTCGGACGCCCCTCTGCGCTATCTGGATTCACTGGATTTCCTGTTCGGCGGCTGGGGGCTGCTGAACGACCGGGGGCTTCCGAAGCCGTCCTTCTATGCTTACTGCATGATGAAGCACCTCGGACATTATCTGATCCGCTCCGGCAGCAACTATCTCATCACTGCGAATTCACGGGGCAGTTTCCAGATTCTGCTCTTTCGATATCAGCACCCCGCGGCCGGCTATCTGTTCCGCAACATAGAGAAGGAGGACCTGCTCCTGCCGGATGCCGTTTTTGAAAATGCCGGCACTGACGACTACAGAATCACCGTCTCGGGCGTCCTGAAAGGGACTTACTATGTCAAGGAATACCGCATAGACGAAACCCACTCCAACCTGTTCCAGGTCTGGAAAAGTCTGGATTTCCTTTACCCTCCGAATGCCTCGCTGCTGAAAGAGCTGCAGATGAAATCCTCTCTGCTTCCGGAGATCCACATCCGCCGCCTGAAAGAGGGCGATCCCTTTGTTTTTGATCTCTCCTTAAGAGGAACACAGCTGACGCTCATCACCGTTGATCTCTATGCCTCGCATATCATCGATTCGTGAGAGGAGAACCATGTCCATGAAGCCGTCTCCCGTTGAATTATGCACTGTGCGGTCCCTTAGGGCCGGAATTGAAGAGACTTTCCCGTTCAGCGTTTTTCTTTACGTCCTGCAGGGGGAAGCAGATGTCCTCATCGGAACCGAAACCGTCACGCACATGACGAGCGATCTGCTGTTTCTTCCCTGCGGCAGAAGGCTGCATATCCGCCCCACCCCGAAAGGGCAGCTGCTCCTCTTCGGGCTCTCCAACTCGTTTATCGCAGACTACCTCCGGATCAGTCCGCTGCCTTTTTTGTCCTCCGTTCTCGCTCCGGAAGACGATTATCTTCCTCTCAAGCGGACCATCCTGAAAACCGCGGAATATGCAAAAGGCAGCTATCCCGACGATTCATCCGCATCCGGAGAGGCCGAGGAGCTTGAGCTTGTCTCGCTTCTCTTTCATCTGCTCTCCTGCTTCAGCCGGCTTCTCCCCCGCCACGGCATCACGGACCCGAAAGCGAGACATGCGGAGCGCATGCAGGAAATCGCCGATTACATCGACCTCCACTATCCGGAAACCTTCTCTTTGTCAGATCTGGCAGAGGCCTTTTTCCTCACGCCTCAGTACCTCTCGACTTTTTTCAAGGATCACTTCAAGACCTCCTTCAAGAGCTATCTCACCACCAGGAGACTCTATTTCGCCCAGAGGGATCTCAGAGGGTCATCCGGCACCATCAACGAGATTGCACTCAAGAATGGATTCCCGAGCGTGTCGACATTTCAGAAAAACTTCCGCAGGTACTGCGGCTGCACCCCTTCCGAATACCGGGAGAAGTGTGCGTCGGAGCACAAGCGCGCCGCGTCCGAAGCCTCCTTCCCTGCCGGCGCGGAAGAGGAAATCCCGGGAAAAAGCATCAGCGGCGCAATTCCCGGTCTCTCAATTGCAGCAAGAACAGACCGGCCCGTGTCGGACATCCCCCACGTCAACCGCATGATCAACGTCGGTTCCGTGAGGTCCGTCCTCTCAGAGGCATTCCGGGCCCATCTTCTGGCATTCTGCAGAAAAACCGGAATCCGGTATATCCGGATTACCGAGCTCTTAAGCAACGGGTTCATGCCGATGATCCTGCCGCACCGGGAATACTTTTACCAGAATGCCGATATTGTCCTGAGTTTTTTCTATGAAAACGATCTGATTCCGTTTATTGAGCTGACAAAGATCGAGAAGAACCGCCGCCCCGAGGTCAGTCTTCAGGGCGAGTATAACTATGTGCTGAGAACCGACAGATTCTTCAGGCTCCTGGAGAGCTTTCTGAAGCACGTGACCAGGCGCTGGCCTGCCAGCTGGCTGGGTGAGTGGAAATTCGAGATGTGGATGCTCCCGAAAGACACCCCGCTTTCTTATACCGGGGATTTTGCAAGGGCGGCCGGCCTCATCCACACCTATATTCCTGCCGCCGCTGTCGGCGGCTTCGGGTATGACGGCACAATCCATAAAATCCATGCGGAAGAGATTCTCAAGGAATTCAGGAAGCATCATCTCACACCGGATTTCTTTTCCGCATCCCTCCATTACCGGATCCGTCTTCCGGACGGGAGCATCGCCCTCAGCCGCGATAAGGACCACATCCTCAATGTCTGCCGGGAACTTAAGAAGAGTCTTGCCGCCTGCGGTCTGGAGCTGCCGCTTTTTATCACGGAATGGACCGCTGTCGATTCCGGGGAAACACCGGCTCCGGCATCCCGCTATCAGGCCGCATTTATCGCCAGGACCTGGCAGGCGCTGGACCGGGTCTCCGATCTGGCCGCTTACGATCTGTTCGATGACACGGAATACTACTTCGGCACCATAAGGCCGTCCATCTATCATTTCGGCCGCGGACTGTTTACCAGCAGCTTTATTCCCTATGCCGCTTATCACGCTTTTATGCTCTGCGCTTCCCTCGGAACAGGAGTGATCGCGGAAGGGCATTCCTGGCGGCTTGTCCGCGCCGAAGAAAACCATCTGCAGCTGCTCGCGTGGCACTACGTCCATTTCCGGGCCTCCTCCGATCCGGAAGCCGGAGGCATCATAAGCTTCGACCTTGTCTACAGCATGTTCGAGGACGAGCCGTCTCTGCCATTTAGTGCCGTTCTCACGGGTCTTACTCCCGGTCTCTATCACATCACCCGAACCGTCATCGACGAGACACACGGGAGTATTCTTGACGTTCTCATAAATGAATACATAAGCAGCAATATCGACCGCATCGAATTCCTGCAGCACGCGCGCACACTTTCCGGATCGCCCCGCTTACGCCCCTCCGAAATCGAAGAACCCGCGGGGAGGAGAAGCTACACCCGCATCAGAAACGATACATTGACTCTGTCGACGCTCCTTGAGCCGCACGCCGTCTGCCTCTGGGACATCCGCAGGCTGATCTGACGCTGCTGTTTACGGTCCCTCCGCTGCAGAGCTCACGTCATAAAAAAGCCCCCCGGCAGCCGCCGGGGGGGAATCAGATATGGTTTTTATTCGAAATCGACGGACTTGCCGGTTTTCGCGGACTCGCGGACCGCGTCCATGAGGCGCAGCACGCGGCGGGTCTCCGGAATCTTCACGAGGAAATCCTCTTTCCCGTCAAGAGCCTTCAGATAGTTCACAAAGTAATCCGAGTGTTTGGTATCCGCAAGCGGAAGGTCCTTCAGGATGAGCTTGCCTTCAGGCGGCGGTCCGAAGCTTCTGGTCGGTCCCGCAGCCGTCATCGTGCGCTGGCCGCCCACATTCTTGAGGAGGCCGTCGGTGTGAACGATCTTCCCTTCCGGGAAAAAGCCGTCAATATAGGCAGACCCCTTATTGCCGCCGAGGAACCAATGGCGCTCGAAGTGATGGGGCTTATCTGTCAGATAATAAGTGCCCAGCTCGATCTCCGCCACAAGACCGCTGTCAAAACGGAGCATGATGTGGAAATAGTCATCGACTTCCTTATTGATGACATTGCGCAGGTTCGCAAAGACCTGAGTCACCTTGCCGGGAATCATCCAGAGCATCTGGTCGATGAGGTGGACTCCCCAGTCATAGAGCATCCCGCCGCCCTGATCCATGAATACATGCCAGTCATGCATATTTCCGTTAAAGCCGTAGAGTCCGGACTTCACGACGTAGAGATCGCCAAGCTCACCGGAATCAAAGACATTCTTTGCCGTGCGGAAGTCCACGTCAAACCGCCTCTGCTGGTGGACCGTAAAGGAGACGCCCGCTTTTTTGCACGCCGCTTCCATCTCGTCGAGATCCTCGAGGCACAGCGCGATCGGTTTCTCGCACAGAACCTGCTTGCCCGCTTCCGCCGCTTCGATCACAAGCTTTTTATGCTGGTTGTTGTTGGCCGCGATCAGGACCACTTCCACTTCCGGATCCCGGATCAGGTCCGAAGCGTTCTGATAAGCCTTGATCCCCTCCGGGACGTCGCGCAGCTGCTCGGGATCGATGTCGCTGATCGCAGTGACCTCAATTCCGTCGAAGTTCGTGAGCATCGTCTCATGCTCATGTCCCATGAAGCCGTGACCGATAATGCCGAATTTCCTTGCCATGTTTTCTCCTTTCTTTTTTGCCCGTTGTCGTTGCTTTTCACGCCGGGGTCAGATGACAAAGTTTCTTAAATATTTTTTGCTGAGGCGCAGTGATTTCACGATCGCCTCATCGCTGTCCTCGAAGGACTTGTCTTCAATTTCAATGCAGGAACAGCCATTATATCCCACATCCGTCAGGGCGGACACGTATTTCCCCCAATCCACATCTCCGAGTCCCGGAAGCTTCGGGGACATGAAATCAAGCGGGTATCCCATAATGCCGACTTCCTGAAGCTTGTCCGGATACATCTTGATATCTTTATAGTGGACGTGGAAGATCTTGTCCTTGAATTCATAGATCGGTTTGATGTAGTCGATCATCTGCCACACAAAATGCGACGGGTCATAATTAATGCCGAAATTTTCATAGGGAAGAATCTCAAAGATGCGCCTCCAGTTTGACGGAGTCGTCATGAGGTTCTGTCCGCCCGGCCACTGATCCCTGCCGAACAGCATCGGACAGTTCTCAATCGCGACCTTCACTCCTTTTTCAGCGGCCTTTTCTATGATCGGGGGCCATATGGCGCGGACCAGATTCAGGTTGTCTTCCACGGTCTTAAACTGATCTCTCCCGATAAATGTCGTCACCATCCCGACTCCCAGAATCGAAGAGGCCTCAATCAGTTTATAAAGATGGGCTATATTCGCCTCGCGCTTCCCTTCATCGGGATCCATTGTGTTCGGATAAAAGGCCAGTGAAGAAATCTCCACGCCTTTTTCCTTCGCATAGTCCGTGATATGCTTCGCGTATTCCTCATCCTCCGTGACCCGGACCACATCAATATGGCTCGTTCCGGCATAACGCCTTTCGCCTTTCCCGGCCGGCCAGCAGGCTGCTTCGACACATTCAAAACCCTCTTCATGGGCGAAATCAATCATCTGCTCAAAGGTATAGTTTTCCAGAATGGCAGAAATAAAACCCAGCTTCATACGCCTCTCCCTCCTCCTTGAACCGGTTTTGAGCAAAACCGATTCTACTGTGATGGAATAAGTCCATTATAGAAGAAGCGCCGCCCCGAGATGCGTCATTTTTTCATGTATAAAAAAAGAAATGGCGTCGTTTTGACGTCTTTCTTTTTTTCTTCACATTTTAAGTTGATTAATGACGGGGATCTGGTAAAGTCACTTTTCCTTCAGCATATGCTTTTTTATTCTCAGGATATTCTTCCCGTTCTCATATTGATACCGGATGGCATCCATGCTTTTTTTCACCATATAGATGCCGAGCCCCCCGATCTCCCGCTCTTCCGCGCTCAGCGATACATCGGGGTCTGTCTTCTCAAGCGGATTATAGGCCTTCCCGTCGTCAATAAACGTGATCTCCACGGAAAGCGGTTCCCGGACCACTTCCACACGCACCGTTGCCTGCCCGGTCCGCGGATTGTAAGCGTATTTGGCGATATTTCCGAATAACTCGTCTATAGCCACGTCAATCTGAAACCTGGCCTTCTTCGGACAGTTCAGCTGATCCAGCTCAGCGTTGACGAATTCCGTCACCTTATGAATATTCTCTACCGCCGCTTCCAGCGTCAATTCTTTCATTCTATGCACCTCCGCGCCCCGTTTATAGACCGATATCCGCCCTTAACGGGCTCTTAAGCAATCCGCTTCACCGCACTCTCATGAACCGCGAAGCACTTCCCGGCATACCGGAAAAGTAAAGTACGTATCCGGATAAGGCTCCGCATGGAGCATAAAATGCCACCACTCGCAGTCAAGCGGATCAAATCCGTGCCTCATCATCGTTTTTCTCAGAAGCATACGGTTCTCGTACTGCTCGTCTGTAATTCCCCTGTAATCGGGGTGGGAAAGCTCGCCGAAATAATCAAACGGCCCTCCCATGTCCGCTTCCCTGCCTGTCGCCATCTCAAAAAGCGTCAGATCGACGGCACTGCCCCTGCTGTGGCTTGATCTCCGGGCTATGTACCCTCTCTCAAAGATCTCCTGCTTCTCCATCTCCGGATAAAAGTACGGCTTCATGCGGAGATCCTGGTCCTCCAGTCCCCAGAACATAAAGTGGTCCACGGCGCATACAGGTCTGTAGGCGTCAAACACCTTGAGCCGGTATCCCTTCACAAACAGCTCATTGCTGACTCCTATGAGAGCCCTCGCCGCTTCCTTTGTCAAAATGGCGCAGGGCTCTTCATAGCCGTTAATCCTGTCACCGATGAAATTGTAGGTAGAAAAATAGCGGATTTCCTGTATGACATGCGGCACAATATCTGACAACAGCACAAATCCCGAAGTGTCCTTTGTCACATCTTTCATGTTCTGTTTTCGCTCCCGTGTTTTATATGATTATCCCTGATGCAGCGATTATTCACAGGGACTCTTTCAAGGCATTGTACTGCATACCTTCTTTCAGCGCCTCCGCGTCTCCTCCGAGAAGCTCGACAAGCTTATAGGCAAACGGCAGCGTCGTGGCCGGTCCGCGGCTGGTGATCAGATTCCCGTCAACGACGACGCACTCCTCAGTCAGGCGGTTGTCATCCACATACTGCGCCTCCGCAAAGATGGCTTTAAAATTCTCGCCCGGATAGGATGTGACCCTCTTCCCTTTGACAATCCCGGCCTTCGCAAGTACCTGAGGAGCCGCGCAGATTGCCCCGACGAGCTTGTCGGAACTGAGCGCGAACCTCCGCACCCACGAGACCACTGTCTCGTCGTCCCGCAGAGTGTCCGCTCCGGGAAGCCCTCCCGGAAGAACCACAAGATCATAGGAGTCAATGTCGGCGTCCTTAATGAGAAGATCCGCCGTCACGCGGATTCCGTGAGATCCGGTCACATCCCTACCTTCCACGCCCACACTGTCGCAGATCACTCCCGCCCTGCGGAGCACATCAATCACAAAGAGACCTTCTCCCTCTTCAAATCCGTTTGCCAGTAAAACCGCAGCCTTTTTGCTCATATTCCGCCTCCATTATATATGATTTCTGATTTTTTTCAGGAACTGGATATTGATTTATTGTACTACGCAGATATCACATCTGTCGAGATATACGTGAAAACGATGAACCGATTGACTAACGTACCTTCTCCTTCGTATAATAGGCAGTCAGCCAGGAAAACCGGAAGGGGATTAAAGCATGCACGCAAACTATCACACGCATACCGTAAGGTGCCGCCATGCGTCAGGCACAGAGCGCGAATATATTGAAACCGCAATCGCAAACGGCCTGACCGTTCTCGGCTTTTCCGACCACACTCCGCAGCCCTATAAAGGAGACTATTATCCCGCGCACCAGAAGATGTACCCTTATGAGCTCGAGGATTATGTCACCACAATCCTGGATCTGAAGAAAGAGTATGCCTCTGAAATCCGCATCCTTCTCGGGCTCGAGGTCGAATACTATCCCGGTCTGTTTGACGAGCTGATGCGGATGATCGAGCCGTATCCGGTCGAATACCTTCTCCTCGGCCAGCATGCGCTCTATGACGGCGGTCCCGATGACCCGTTTGTATTCATCCCGACCGACTCCGAAGTCTATCTGAAGCAATATGTCAGTCAGTGTCTGGAAGCACTTGATACCGGCCGCTTTCTATACTTTGCCCACCCGGATGTCTTTCACTTTACAGGCAGCAAGTCCCTGTACAAAGAGGAGATGAGGCGATTGTGTCTCCGCGCGAAAGCGCTTGGCGTCCCGCTTGAGATCAATCTGCTCGGACTGGGCGATCACCGGCATTATCCGAATCCCCTCTTCTGGGAGATCGCGGCGGAAACCGGCAATGATGCCGTTCTCGGTTCCGACGCCCATTTCCCTCAGCATGTCTATCGCAGGGACACCGTTTTCCTTGCCGTCAAAATGGCGCAGGACCTCGGATTAAAAATCATCCCGGAACTCCTCTGATATCAGTTCCGGGATTTATGTCTCACGCGTTTTTTCGTTCCGCGATCAGGCGGGCCATCGTGTCGTACAGCTTATCGGGTTCCACCGGCTTTGACAGGTGCGCGTTCATTCCCGCCTGCAGCGATCTCTGCACATCATCGTCAAAGACGTTTGCCGTCATGGCAATAATCGGAATTGTCTTTGCGTCATCGTGATCCAGCGCGCGGATCTTCTGCGTCGCGGTCAGACCGTCCATCACAGGCATCCGCACGTCCATGAGAATCACGTCATAATAGCCGGCAGGCTTTTCGGCAAACATTTCCACAGCCATCTGTCCGTTCGCTGCATGGTCCGACGTCATTTCCTCCAGCTCCAGCAGATCCGCAAGGATTTCCGCGTTCTGCTCCACATCCTCCGCCATCAGGACGTGCCTGCCGGAAAGAGCCGGCTCTTCCTCACCGTTTCCGTTCCTGACCGGATGCTCATGTCCCTCCTGCAGCCCCTCCTTTTTCAGGAGCAGATGATGGATCTCCATCAGGAGAACATCGGCAAAGAGCGGTTTTGCCATGATTCCGTCCACCCCGCCCGCAGCAGTTTCCTCTTCAATAATGTCCCAGTTATAGCCGGTCAACATGATGACAGCCGCTTCTCCGCGGTCAAAGTTCCGCACCTGACGGACCAGCTCCAGACCGTTCATGCCCGGCATCTTATAATCGGTCACAATCAGCTGATACGGGTTTCCTTCGTCATAGGCCCTGCGGATCCTGCGAAGGGCCTCCTGAGGATCCGTCACCCTGTCACAGTCGATCCCCAGAGTCTGAAGCACCATCTGCGTGTGTTCACAGGCGATCTCTTCGTCATCCGTTACAATACATCTCAATCCGGCCGGAAGAATGATATCCTGTTCTGCATGAGCCGTGCGGGCGGAATCCCTGAGCGTCACCGATACGATGAATTCCGAGCCGACGCCTTTTTCAGAGTTCACCTGAATTTCGCCGTTCATCATCTCCACGAAATTCTTCGTGATCGCCATTCCGAGACCGCTGCCTCCGTAGCGGTTGGTAGTTGTCGCGGCCTCCTGCGTAAACGCCTCAAAAATCTTCGGTATGTATTCCTTATCCATGCCGATCCCCGTATCCTGCATGGTAAACCGGAGGGTGCACATGCCATCGAAGCAGGCTGTCTGCTCTACCGTCAGCGTCACGCTTCCCGGCGGATCCGTGAACTTTACCGCGTTTCCCAGAATATTGATCAGGACCTGCTTCAGCTTCATGTCGTCTCCGCAGTAGAAATCCCTGACGGCACCCACGATATTGCACTCATATTTCAGGCCCTTATCCAGGCACTGGCCGTTGATCATGATATTGATCTGGTCCAGGAATTCCCGGAAAGAGAATTCATCATTCTTAAGGACCATTCTTCCGGATTCGATGCGGCTCATATCCAGAATATCATTGATAAGTCCCAGAAGATGTCTCGCGCTGGCGCCGATTTTCTCCAGATGCTCTCTGGTTCTCGGTGTCAGCTCCGGGTCTCTGAGCGCAATATTATCGAGGCCGATAATCGCGTTCATAGGAGTCCTGATCTCATGGCTCATATTGGAAAGGAAGCTGGTTTTGGCTCGGCTGCTCTCTTCCGCAAGCACCTTCTCCACCTCGATCTGCTTCTCCCGCTTCTGGATCAGCCCGTAGATGTCCAGAAGGATCAGCAAAGAGACCACGATCAGGACCACCTGGATCAGGCTGCTTCTTCCGAGTGAGGCCTCCACCTTATTAAACTCGGTCATGAGGAAATCCACGGCGGATTCTTCTTCTCCGCCGTTTTCCGACGGTCCCGCCTTTTCTGCCTGACTCCCGTACTCCGTCTGGATCGCCGCAGCGGACTCTTCGAAATGCCGCTCGGTCGCCTGCCTCATCCAGACGCTCGAGGTGAAGATAATCAGGCCGAGCAGGACCACCCAGGCCGCGATCGAGCGGCCCAGTCGCCTCGCCTCATCCTGTTTAAGGATCTGTCGGAAATAAATGAATCCCCCGATGCTCCAAAGAGCCAGTATCAGGTAGGATTCCGTGGAGAGGGCCTTCACCGCAAACAGATTCGGGATCAGGAACCCCAGCGCAAAAAGAATCGCAATAATGAGTCCCAAAAAACCCATCATACTGTAGAAACGGCTTTTTTCTTTTCGGGCAATCTTCCACGCGGAAGCAGAGGCAAAGGCATAGGCAATCGCAGCCCCGACCGTCGTCACATCCACGATCCAGCTGATCGCCGTTCTGCCGAAGAAAGGAAGGAAGACAGAGACAATGAGGATGGTGAGGACAGCATGGCGCGGCACCTGATGCTCATCCAGCTCTCCGATCCATCCGCGGAGCATCTTATCTTCCGAAAGAGTGCGGAGCAGCCGGCTGAGCGCAATATAATTTCCTATAAGCCCCGTAAAGATCCCGCACAGCGCGGCAGTTCCGAGGAGGGCCGTCCCGGCATTCCCCAAAGCGGAATTCGCAGCAAAGAAAGTGGGCTGCGAAGAAAGGCCGCTCATGCTCCCGAGCTTCGACACATAGTCCGCCCAGGAGGAGCATCCCTCCGGCAGGGCGGTCACAGCCAGAAGCACGAGAAGAATATAAGCGGCAGCCGCACAGATCAGCGCAGCTGCAAGAATTCCAAAGGTATGCTTCAGGGGGTAAGCGGCCTCTTCCGTGGAGTGGGAGATGGATTCAAATCCGACATAGGCCCAGGGAGCCAGCGCAAAGATAGTAAAGATTCCCCCATACGGGCTGCGCCCCGGAGAAAAAGCCGGAGCAAATCCGTTCATACTCCCCCGGCAGGTGCTCATCGCGGCCGCAAAGCAGATCACGACACCCGCAAGAAGGAAGACAGCCATCACAATCTGGGTGCGGGCAGCCAGCTTCCTCCGCAGGCAGACTGCGGCTCCGATAACCAGCGAAGCGGCCGACAGCAGAATCTCTCCCAGATATACATCAAAACCGGCGATCTCATAGTGAAACCCGAACTGAAACAGCCCGCCGAAAACGGTTCTCGCTATGAGCGGCAGCGCGGTCGCATTCGCCCAGATGATGGCGATATAGGTCAGAATCAGAAACCATGCGCTCAAAAAGCCGTGGTCATAGCCGAAACAGGCCTTTGTGTAGGTATAAGTGCCGCCCCCGTCGCGGAAGCGGTTCATCAGAAAATGGAAGTTCACAGCCAGGATCAGCATGACAAGTCCGCCGATACCCAGTCCGATTGACGCTCCCGCCGGTCCCGCAATCGGCAGAAACGTATTGCCGGGCATCACAAAGGCTCCCCATCCTACGCTGCAGCCGAAAGCCAGCGCCCAGGCTCCGGCAGCACTCAGATAAGTCCTGCTGAGTTTCTCTGGATTCCTCGACATATCACTCATCGCATTACCCTTCTCCGTATCTCCCGATTCCTTCCGCCGTTTTCGCATACAGCTCTGCTATGCCCCGGATCCGCTCGGAAACCTGGGCATCTGTGAGAGTCCGGGGGTTGCCCGGGCGGAATTCCTCGGCGATTTCAGAGGCAGCCGCAGCCAGCTTTGTCAGTCCGAGATTGCCGCACACTCCTTTCACGGCGTGGGCGCTCTCGAAGAGAAGGGTCGGATCCATGCTGTCTCCCGCATCGATCAGCTTCTCCACCACGCCGTTCTTCGTCAGCTTGCGGATATGCTTGTCTATCAGCTTGTCCATCCTAAGGACGCGGACCGCCTGCTCATAATCACCGTCAATACTCTGATACAGTTCCTGAATTGTCATGATTTCTCATTCCTTTCTGATGATAACTCGCTTTCAATGAATGATTCAAATTCTTCCGGGGGAACCGGTCTGGAGAAATAGAACCCCTGAACAAGCCTGCAGCCGGCTTTTTTCAGGAGAGTCAGCTGGCCTTCCGTCTCCACTCCTTCCGCCACTACGTTCAGCTTCAGGTAGGCGGCAATATCCAGAATCAGATTGACAAGCCGCAGATCGGTTTCATTGTTCTCAATATTCCGCACGAATTTCATATCCATCTTGAGAACGTCCAGCGGCATGTCCGACAGCATGTTCAGCGAAGAGTAACCGGAGCCGAAGTCATCCATATCCACTTCAAATCCAAGGGAACGGAAGCCGCAGATCACCTGAAGCACCTGTCTGGCATTGTCGGTATAAGCGGATTCCGTCATCTCCAGCTCGATGTCCCGGTATTCGAGTCCGTTGTCCTCTATAAGCCGGACCAGCCGGTTCGTCAGGGTCGAATCAAACAGATCCGAGCGGGAGATATTGACCGAAACGGGCAGATTCAGATGGTATTTCCTCTTCCACTCGGCAACCTGTTTCGCAGTCTCCATGAAAACAAACTGATCCACGACACTGATCAGTCCGTTCCCCTCAAAAAGGGGAACAAAATCCCCCGGGGAGATCGTGCCGAGCTCAGGATGCTTCCAGCGGATCAGTGCCTCCGCTCCGTAAAGCTTAGGGGGATCACACTGGATGTCGTATTTCGGCTGATAGTAGACCTTAAACTGTTTTTCCTCCACGGCCGTCCGAAGGTCATTGAGAAGGCGCTGGTTCAGAAGCTCCCGCTTTCTCATGTCCTCATTGTAGATCATCAGAGGATTCTGGTAATTGCCTCTCACCATATTGCATGCTGCAGAGGCGCGGTCAAAAAGCTGGATCGGCTCCACTCCTTCAATCCAGGGCTCAACGCCCATCCGCAG
>CACZQS010000223.1 GCA_902783325.1 uncultured Lachnospiraceae bacterium | reverse complement strand
TCGTGCCGGCTACCATAGCAAGTGACAGGGCTACTGATAAAACCTTCTTTTTCATTTACACATCCTCCTCATCGTTGTGGTGTGAACCATTCCCGACATTTGCATAAAAAATCGTCGGATCCCGCACATCTCCTGTGCAGATGTAACTATTATAGCGTTCCATCCTATCACGGTCAAGGTAATTGCATCCAATTTGAGGACACTATGTTTGAAATATGATGTAGAATCATACAACTTGCCCGTCTGAATATATAAAGCAACAGCAGGGGCTATGACCCTGAAGCTTGCCCATCTGTATGAATAAGGTGACAGAGGGGACTGTCCCCAGTGTCACTTTTGGGGTGCATAACCTCAAGCTTTCAGATGATAAATCCTTGAAATGAAATCCGACGCCTCAAGCACGTTGTCCCCGACCTTGGAGGAGGCCAGGTCGCTCACGATGAAGCCCGCGTTCATCAGCTCGTCTCCGTAGAAGCTGCCGCGGAGGATACCCTCAGGCGGCACGTCCTCGCTCTGGTAGGACCAGACGCCGTAGCTCTCGCCCGGGAGGAGGCCCTCCAGCTTCACCCTCTCGAATCCCATATTGGGCCTGTTGAGAATCCGATAGTAGGCGAAGATCGCCTCTTTCTTATCCTCGCTCACGACCATCCACGCGCAGGAATCCGTCTCGATCGGGGAGACCAGCCGGTAGAAGGTCCCGAACTGGATGAGCTCGCGGTAGCGCTTCATGAAGACCGTGTAGCGCGTCACCATTTTCTGCTCCTCTTCCGTGAGCTTGTTGAGATCCAGCTCGTAGCCGTATGTTCCGAAAAATGCCACATCCGCGCGGGTCTTCAGCGGCGTCACCCGGTTCACCTGATGATTCGGGACCGCCGACACGTGGCTGCCGGTGCTGCTAAGCGGATACACGAAGGAAGAGCCGTACTGGATGCTCATGCGCTCGACCGCATCCGTGTCGTCGCTGCACCAGGCCTGCGGCGCGTAATAAAGCATGCCCGGATCAAATCTCCCGCCGCCTCCGGCGCAGGATTCGAACAGGACATCCGGGAACTCCTTCGTCAGTCTGTCGTAGAGGTCATAGACCCCGAGCACATAGCGGTGGAACACCTCGCCCTGGCGCTCAGCCGGCAGGGCCGCTGAACCGCACTCGGTGAGGCTTCGGTTGAAGTCCCATTTAATATAGGAAATCTTCGCGCCGCGCAGGATGCCGGCAATCATTCCGTGGATGTGATCGACGACTTCCTTTCTCGAGAAATCCAGGACCAGCTGGTGCCTCGACAAGGACGGCTTCCTGTCCGGCAAATGGAGGATCCAGTCGGGATGGGCGCGGAAGAGGTCGGAGTTCGGATTGACCATCTCGGGCTCGATCCAGAGGCCGAACTTAAGTCCCATCGCCTCGATTCTCTCCGCGAGACCGGCAAGACCGTGCGGCAGGAGCGACGCGGCCGGATACCAGTCGCCGAGGCCGGCGTAGTCATTTCTCCTCTCGCCGAACCAGCCGTCGTCGAGGACAAAGAGCTCGACGCCGCATTCCTTCGCCTTTTCGGCGATCGAGAGCAGCTTGCTCTCGTTGAAGTTGAAGTACGTCGCCTCCCAGTTGTTGATGAGGATCGGGCGGACGCGGTCGCGCCAGTACCCTCTCGCGAGCCTCTTCTGATAGAGGCGGTGGTAGGTCTGGCTCATGCCATTTAACCCGGTGCTTGAATAGACGATGACCGCTTCCGGTGTCTGGAAGGACTCGCCCGGGGCGAGCTGCCAGTCGAACCAGGTCGGATTGATGCCGATCATGACGCGGGTCACGTCGTAGTTGTCGACCTGGACCTGCGCGAGGAAATTGCCGCTGTAGACGAGGGAGAAGCCGATGGCCTCGCCATTTCTCTCATCCGCATTCGGCCTCTTCAGCGCGACAAATGGATTGTGCTGGTGGGAGGACTGCCCTCTAAGGCTCTCCACTCCCTGGAGGCCGTGGGAGAGTCTTCTTGTCTCGGGGATCCGCTCTCTCGCCCAGGAACCGTTCAGCGTGATCATGTCGTAGGCAGCATCCGGGAGGTCGAGGGACATACTCATGGCGCGCTCCACATGGACCGCCTTCTCGCCGGTGTTGCTGATCGCCGCGGACCTGGCGATGATCCCGCCCTCCGAGAATATAGTGTAGAGGAGATCAAGTTTCAGGCCGCTCACTTTGTCCGCAAGATGGATAGTCAGCGTCTCCGCCTCGGAATCGTCTTCCGTATAGGTGGCCGGAAGACCCGGGAGAGACGGCTTGCCGGGAGTGATGTCATGGCCTTCGTAGATGAAGTCCGTCAGGCGGCTGCCATTTTCATGACGGATCTCGTAAGCGCCCTGGCGGAAATCGGAGCAGCCGTATTCGGGATACTCCAGCTTCAGGTGCTCCAGTGAATAGCCGCGGCCGTCGTCGTTGGGGAACGCGGCCTGCGAGCGCAGGGACGTCTCGAGCAGGTAACCGAATTCTTCCCGGTCTGTGATGCGCCTGCCGAAATACAGCTGGGCCAGATGCCCGCCGGGGAGGATCGTCATGATGTAGCTGATGCTGTCGTTCTGGAGGTGAAAGGTCTGGGATGATTCGTGGTATAGAATTTTCATGAATTGTCTCCTTATGCTGGGGGTTGAACCTGTATAGAGGGGCTTAAGGCCGCCTACAGTTCATTATATAGTTTTATCTTTACATATAAAAGTCAAAGATAAAAAAACTGGCAAGGCAGTGGGATGCGTGAAGTTATGTAAACAAATATGACAATGGGGACAGTCCCCATTGTCATATTTGTTTACATAACTTCTGCTCGCCTCTCACTTGAAGTCCTGCAGATATTCCTTATTGTTTTCGATCAGCTCCGCCGTCATGGCGCGGATCTGCTCGAGGGTGCACATCGCGGCAGTAAGGGGATCGAGCTGGATGCTCTGATAGATCCACTCGAGTTTCCTGTCGATCGCAGCGCGGGCCTGCAGCTTCTGGACGGAGATGTTGCTCATATTAAGGCCAAGCGGACCCTCCGGAAGCGGGCCGACGTAGCAGGGATGAATTCCCTCCGAGTCGCAGTAGCACGGCACCTCCACGCAGCAGTCGTCCGGCATGTTGGAGATGAGGCCGGTGTTCATGACGTTCAGATTGGCGCGGAAAGGGATGCCGGTGTGAATCGCCCGGATCACGCGCGGGGCGTACTCCTCAGTCAGGGAAAATGGTATCTCCCCGTCGCTCTCCACGAGCCCTTTCAGCTCGTCGTAGTAATCGTCATTTGCCAGCTCGTGGGCCAGCCACCAGCGGTCCTCGACGCGGTACTTGCGGATGTCGGCGTCATTTTTTCGGAAATACGGGGTGTATTCCGACATGTGGTAGGGCGATTCCGAGTTGAAGTAGCCGAAGTTCCGGAAGATCGTCATGCGCACGGCGTCGGAAAACGGATACTTCATGGCCGGATCCTCATTGATCCAGTGGTACTCGTGCTCGCGGGCGGAGATCTCGTGCATCTTCTCCAGGGTGTCCGTCGCCTCGCGGAGCTGCGGGTAGGCGTCCTTGCCGTCGACCTTCAGCTGCAGGTACCAGGCCATGTGGTTGATGCCGGCCGCCCAGTAGCTCACGCGGCTCTTGTCGACGCCTAGGTAATCCGCGAGCTGGCCCGCGGTGCCCTGCACGGAATGGCAGAAGCCGTAGATCCTGCGGCCGGAGACCTGGTTCATCGCCAGACACAGGCCGGCCATCGGATTGGTGTAGTTGAAATACAGGGCGCCCGGGCACAGCTCATCCATATCCTTCAGCGTGTCCCGCATCGCCGGCCACGCCCGCAGCATACGAAAGATCCCGGCCGGCCCGATGATGTCTCCCACCACCTGCTTGACTCCGTAGCGGTCGGCGATCTCGAGATCCCTTTGATAGATTTCCGGCCCGCCTACGCCGATAGCGTTGATCACGTAATCCGCGCCCGGAAGCACCTCTCTCCTGTCCGGCGACGCCGTGACGGCGATATCGCGGCCCTTCTGGCGGACCATTTTCTGAATGACCTGCTGCATCACCGCGAGCTTCCGCTCGTCAATGTCCACGAGGGCCATCTCCGTGACGCCCGCATCTTCCAGCAGGATCAGATCTCCCAGCAGATTCTTTGTAAAGATGGCGCTCCCCGCGCCGATGACGACTACCTTAGACATAGACACCTCCCAACTAAACGGACAGGCATCATCGCAGGCGATGATGCACCCCGCATACGTGAAAACGATAAACCGCGGCTACCTCCGATGGCTTCATAAAAAAGACAGCGGGGTTTCCCCCTCTGTCATCATATTTTATGTCAACTATTATGACAATGGGGACTGTCCCCATTGTCATGTTTCTGAGCACCCACTCACTCTTGCCGGGACATTCAGTCATTGATAAACCGGACATATCCCGTCGGGTCGTGGTACCACATGCTGTCGATGCAGGTGCCGTACTGGGAGCCCTTTGCATGGACGATCTGGTCGTTGCCGATGTAGATGGCCACATGCCCGCCGTTCTTGTAGCAGACGACGTCGCCCGGCTGCAGGTCTTTATAAGAAATGTTGGACCTGGACTGGAATTCGGCGGCCGTGCGGGGCACGGACATGCCGAACTTCGCATAAATCAGATGGATGAAACCGGAGCAGTCCGTTCCGCTTGTCAGAGAATTTCCGCCGTACACGTAAGGCAGAACGCCGGCATAGCTCTTCGCCGTGCTGACCAGCCTGCTGCGAAGCGAGCTGACCGAAGACGAGGATGAAGACGACGAAGACGAAGAGGAAGACGATGATGTCGACGATGTCGTCGCGAGCTCGGATTCGGAGATCGGCTGAATCTCGTCGTTGTCAACAGAATCAAGCCATTCGTCCCAGAGCGTCACATCCTCGGGAAGTCCCTCTACTTCCAAGGAAGCATTGCTCTTATTGCTCTCTTCGCTCTTCGCTTTCTTGACTTTCAGACGGATCTTTGCGCCGCGCTTCTTATAAGAAAATGTCACCGTTGTAGTGCCGGCTTTTTTCGTAAGCAGCGTGCCGTTCCCGGCAACGGATGCGACCGCAGGATTCGAAGACTTTATTGAATACGCCTGGTCCGCGAGGATGAGCTTCTTATACTTTACCTTGAAACGGACGGTTTTGCCCGCGGTGACGCTTTTCTTGACAAGCTTCTGCTTTTTGCTGGTTTTTAATGTTACGGAAATTGTTTTAGTCTCTGCTGCGAATGTGGAGCAAACCGAGATGCTCGACACTGAGATCACGAAGAGCAGCAAGAGGAAAAACAGCTTGGATTTGTTGCGCTTCATAACATACCTCTTAAAAATTGCCTTGCTTCAACACTACGAGCTTGATTTTATCATCTCATCTTAATAAGCGCAATATATTTTTGTAATAATTTTGTAACATTTGTTAACATAAGTGTGCGTTTTATGTTTACGAAGGCCCCTCAGAGGCCCCTGACACGGCGGCTGCAGGCATGAAATATGCTTTTCTCAGATGACAATGTAATTTTATAAATGCAATATGTAATATATACTTGACATTATGTCGTAAGAGTGCTATTCTTGCCTCACAAGGAAACAAGAATACGAATTGAGCAAATATTAAGCCGGGCATGATAGTAAGCTGCAGGATATTAATGTACTTGATTCGCATCCGACAACATTTTAGTCAGATAGAAACTATAGTTTATAACGGAGGATATAAAGATGAGCGATTATCAGACGGGTTACCTTTTAGGATTTGTTGTGGTTTTGGTGCTTATCGTCGCGGTGTACTTCATTTTCAGAAAGAGGCGCGGAGGACAGGGAAGCATGAAGGGCGAGTATGATGAGCGGCAGCAGCTGCTGAGGGGAAGCGCCTACAAAGCCTGCGCATTTTCCTATATGCTGGAGATGGCCATCCTGCTGTTTCTCGAGGGAATGCAGGTCGATCTTCCGCTGACAAGAGGCGCGCTGTATGCGATCTTTTTCCTGCTTCCGATCGGGATCTTTGCCGTGATGTGCATCCGCAAGGACGCTTATATCGGCATCCGCAGCAATCTGAAGCAGTTTATCACGATCGGCGGGATAATCGTTATTGTAGAGATTTTTGTTACGATCCGGTATTGCGTTGCCGGGGAGATGATCGTAAACGGGAAGCTGACAGACAACTGCCTGGCGCCCGGCCTGGCGATTCTGTTCTTTGTAGTTCTTGCGACACTTCTCATCCATGAGAGGCAGCTGGCGGCGGAGTCCGGGGAGGATGAGTGATGAAGAACCTGAAGATGAAAGCCGCCCGCGCTGGTAAGGATCTTTCGCAGCAGCAGCTGGCGGACCTGTGCGGCGTATCCCGCCAGACGATCAGCGCTATCGAGAAGGGTGACTACAATCCGACCGTCTCGCTGTGCATCCGCATCTGCAAGGTGCTTGGCAAGTCACTCGACGAGCTCTTCTGGCCGGAAGAATGATCTTATGTAAACAAGTATGACAGTGGGGACTGTCCCCACTGTCATACTTGTTTACATAAGATCGCGGACCACGCGGTCATCGTTAAGACTCATCCTCCGCCACTTTGTGCACCATCGTCACAAGATCCGCCGTATTCCCGTATTTCTCCACATATTCCCGCAGGATTTTCTGCAGGTTCATCTGCTCTATAATGCCCCGCTCTCCGGTCAGCACCAAAAATAATTCTCTGGCACTCATCTCCGTAAACGGTTTGATACTCTCCGTATTCATCTCTCCGGCTCCAATTTACCGCTAACGAAATACGCTGCGGACAGCGTATTTCGTTAAGTCTGTTTTCAGTTCATCAACTGTGTGCCATGCACTCAAAAATCACCCCTGCGGCTCAAAGAAGCTGACCGCAATATGCGTTATTACTCCGCCCTCAACCGTGATGTACAGGAAATCGTAATCATCCCCGTTGAGGAAGTCCTCCAGATAGTACGCGAAGAACGAATCCTTCGACACGTATCCCTGGTCATACTGATTCTCAAAGGCGTACTGGGTATCGGGAGAGAGCCAGAACTTATTGATGCCGTAGTAGTCATAATTGACGCGGTCCGAATCCTCATAGGTAGGCCAACGCACGCCGCCGTAGATCGTCAGGACATTCGCCTTTGAGGTGATGGTGCTGATACTGCCGCCGTAGGAAGAATTCATCGTGGCGATGTACTCCGCTCTTCCCCCATTTTCGTGCCAGTATTCCTTTGTCCCTTCGTCCGTAACCGTAACCACACAGGACGCCGACTTCCCGCCAGCCGCAGCCGTAATCACGGCAACACCGGCGTTCTTGCCCTTGACCTTACCTGTCGAAGAGACAGTCGCAATCGACTTGCTGCTTGTCGACCATGACACCTCTGCGCTGGTCCCGGTCACCTTCAGCTGGACAGTTTCCCCGATGTCAATCGTCGCAGACTCCTTATTGATTTTCAGGCTCTGCGGATTGTACGTCTTCCAGGAAATCTTCGTGCGGTTCTTTCCTGCCGTGATCTTCTTCAGCTTCTGGTTCCATTTCTTTTCTGACAGGGTCTTCTTTCCCATATACGGGTCAGTGGATTTCTTCTTGTTCCAGGTATACTGTGTGGATGCGACCTCTCCTTCGGTCTCCTCAACCGTATAGGACTGCAGCTTGTTGTAAATGGCGGTGCCCGAAGCCGTCCAGTAAGTCGTCATGTAGGTCGCTGTGCTCTCATCTCTCGTGGTGCGCCGCTGCACCAGGCATCCCTGCTTTTTATAGTAGCCGATCACCTCAAAACGGCGCTCGATAACAGAATTCTTGTAAGGGGTCACTTTCTTGTTCTTATAAGTGAACAAAGACAGCTCTCCCATGTCATCGACAAGCAGCTCCGGAACCGAATCATTGTCAAAGTAGATTAAAGCATAATCCGTAATCCCATTCTCGCCCATGTAATTCTTATAGGCTTTCTTCGCCGCCGTCTTCGTCGACGCGGAGACGGGGATGGCCATCACAAACACCAGCATCAAAAAAATAAGCAGTTTCTTCATGAATTACCCTCCATAATATATAATGCAAAATTTTAAAAGCTTCCCAGACGACTTCGTCTTATTATGAAAAATGAAACGCACTCAAACGTCTGATCCCATTATACTTAGTTCCAAAAAATAAAACAACAAAAACAAAGGCTGATCTGCAGGCAGCAGGAGCCTTCCTAAAGCATCAGTCCGGACTGAAGGTCAGACTGTTGCCCGGAAGTTTCTTGCTTTTGTACATCGCAGTGTCGGATTTTGCGTAGAGATCCTCGAAGGACATCTTCTTTTTCCCTTTGTTAAATGCCGCCCCCACGCTGATGCTGATCTTCTTGTCTCCAAGCTCCGGTATCTCCAGGTTCTCAATTCTGTAAAACAGCCTGCCGATGATGGCTTTCGCCATTTCCTGCTCGACAATGCCGACGGCATAAACGCCGAACTCGTCTCCACCCAGCCTCATGCAGATATCATTTGAGCGAAATGCCGTCCGAAGCGCGTCCGCCACGGCCAGAATCACCTGGTCTCCCGCCTGATGGCCGTACGTGTCATTGATGGATTTGAAATGGTCGATATCCAGTTCAAAAAACACGCCCATGATATCTAAAGGCAGAAGCTCATCGACCCTCCGCTTGCCGCTGACCCGGTCATATAATCCCGTCATCCGGTCCGTCTCGGAGAGGATCTGCAGTTCTTCTCCCCGCTTCTCCTCCTGGTCAATCCGGGTGTGGAGCTTCTGAAGTGCCAGATTCTTGGCAGTCAGACGCACAAATACAACAATAAGGAATACGACCACCAGTGCCAAAATGACACCGAACGTGATCAAAGTGCGTTTCAGAGGGCGGTACCAGACATCCGAATTAATCAGGCTGACACTGTACCAGCCGCCCTGAAGTTTGTCGGCATAGACCGAGTATTTCCCCTCAGGCGTATCGATGTCAAACTGCATCTCGCCCTCTTTAAGGATCCTGCGGGCCACGGCGCCTCCGGGAGTGTCCGTCTCCGAAAGATAGTTCCTGCCCAGCTGCTCCTCATCCGGATGCGCGACGACGACGCCGTTCGTGTCGAGAATATAAGCCTGACTCCCCTCGGTGTCCGAAGAGACCTGCTCGACGATCTTCTGCAGAGGATCGAGGCTGACGTCCATGGCGAGGACGCTCTTCCCGTCGCTTAAGAGTTCCGAGACGGTCATCATGACCGAATTGGTCTGCATATCAACGTACGGCTCGACAAATGTAATCTTCTGGTCCGACAAGAGAGTCTCCGTGTACCAGGGGCGCTCGGTCGGGACATAGTCGTCGTCCGGCACCCAGCCGGCCCCGTCAAGATACTCCTCTCCGATCCACCCGTAGAGTCCCGTCGTGCTCGGGTCCAGCGTCTCCACGATGTAGCCTGTCTGGTCGGTAAGATACTGCTCGATCTCTTCGTGGCTTTTTCCGGACGCAAGCATATGATCCACTGCGCAGCCCACCATCGTCACGATGTTGACGCGGGTAAGCAGACAGTCGTTATATTCCATAGCCGATTCGTTGGAATTCAGCTCGCCCTGCTGCTGAAGAACCTCTTTTTCAGTGGCATAGAAGCTGCCGCCGACAAGGGCCACAATCCAGATCGTGATGACGAAAATGACAAGCGCCACTACTATGGACCTGACTCCCAGATG
>CACZQS010000222.1 GCA_902783325.1 uncultured Lachnospiraceae bacterium | reverse complement strand
TTTCCGTTCTTCAGTCTCGTATCCATACTCTCCACCTCTTTATGCATGTATCAGGAACGCCTCGGCGTCACTCGTCCCGGCTGTCCTCTCCTCCTCCGGGGGCTTTTTCGTGCCGCAGTTCCCCGTCCAGGATTCCTCCCGGGTTTGTGTTGCCCGTCACCTCCGCAAGGGCACAGTGCTTGTCGGCCGCCAGAACGATCCACCCCTCCCGGCTGTCGGGGGGAGTGATGCACACAGGCCACATATGCCGCTCGATCGCCCTGACCTGCACGTCATTGGCGTGAAACTCGTTCTTCGCGATCTCCGCGCTCCTTATGGGATGCTCGTAGGCCTTCACGAAGGATACCCTCTTAAACACGTCTTCGTCCGTCATTCCGATGTCATGGAGCAGGGCCGCACGCACGGCATCGGTCGTGTTCACTTTCTTTCCGATCTTCTCCGCCCGCTCGCACAGCTGCAGGGCGTGTCCGGCCACCGCCAGCGAGTGTTTCGCCACTGAAGTCGTGCCGTGGTGGGGAACACTCTTCGCGCGCTGAAATCTCTCCGACCGGATGATATCTCCGCCCAGCTCATACAGTCTGTCCATGATCCGTTCCATCTCGGGATTTGTCCCGTTCTTCTCTTCACTCATACCCATGATTTTACTCTCGAAAAGGGAAGGTGACAAGGGATCTCAGATGTTATGTAAACAAATATGACAAAGGGGACTGTCCCCTTTGTCATATTTGTTTACATAACATCGATCTCACCTGGCGAACACGACGAAGAAATACATGAAAATATAGTGGCAGAACGTGCCCAGCATGATGAAGACGTGAAAGATCTCGTGGGAGCCGAAGTATATATGCTTTGCATCGAAGTTCCTCGGGTGCATCGCGTAGATCACGGCACCGACCGTATAGAAGAGCCCTCCGGCCAGAAGCCAGGCAAAGGCCGCAGAAGGAAGCGCGCTGATGAGTGTCCGCATGGCGAAGACGCAGAGCCAGCCCATGGCGATATACACCGCGGAAGACAGCCACTTCGGGCAGGTGATCCAGAAGAGCTTCATGGCTGCTCCCGCAAAGGCCAGCGCCCACACGGCAATAAGAAGAGGAATGCCCGCCGTAGGCCTCAGGAAGGTCAGGCAGACCGGCGTGTATGTGCCGGCTATCATAATGGAGATCGAGATGTGATCCACCTTCCTGAATATCGTTGTCTTGCGCCGGTCCAGAACTACCGTATGATAAAGCGTGCTGGCCGTATAAAGCATGCAGCTTGAAAGGAGGAAGATCCACATACCGGCAATCGTGTACGCGGATCCGTACAGCCGCGCTCTCATAAGAAGCGGGCCGGCTCCTGCCGCAAGAAGAATGAGTCCCGCAAAATGAGTCAGGGCCGACCCCGGTTCCCTGATCGACAGAGAGATCGTCGAGGGAAGGATCCCGTACCTCGTCTCAGAATGTTTATGGATATTTCCGGAAGCTGTTCCTGTCACAAGGCACCTCCTCAATAGATATAACTGTTCTTTGTGCGCTTCACTATATCATTGCAACAAGGAATTGTCAACCTTCTCATATAGTTTTCATTACTACGTGAGATAAAAATGTTACTATTCACCTGTTCACATAACGTTCACAAATTTATTAGCACTCGCCACTTGACAGTGCTAGTAACAAGTGGTATAAATGGGAGCATAAAGAACAGGAACACCGAATCCAATGACGAAAGGAAGTCAGATCTTAAAAACCGCACGGTGCTCCGACACTTTTTCACATAGATCAAAATGAATCTTAAAGATCAGGAGGATAATACAATGTTGGTACCGAGCTTATTTACAGATAATTTTGTGAACGATTTCTTTAACGGAGCTTTTGACAGAACACCTTCCATGTTCCACGCGACAGGCAGCAGCCTCATGAGCGCAGACGTGAAGGAATTCAAGGATCACTATGAACTGGGTCTTGAGCTCCCGGGCTATAAGAAAGAAGATGTGACCGCATCCCTCAAAGACGGTTATCTGACCATCGAGGCGAAGCGTGAAGCGAACAACGACGCGCAGGATGACGACGGCCGCTACATCCGCCGCGAGAGATACGTCGGCACGCTGACCAGATCCTTCTATGTCGGCGAGGAAGTCAAGCAGGAAGAGATCAAGGCGAAATTCGACAACGGCGTGCTGGACATCAGCGTCCCGAAGGTCGATTACAAGCCTGAGATCGAGACCGCAAGAAACATCACAATCGAATAAGAAAAAACCGTTTAAAAAACCTGGCCGGGAATCCGTTCCCTGCCAGGTTTTTTCTTTAAATCATAACAACAGTTCAGCTGTCAGTTAAGCCACTTCTCGTCCGGGGAAAGTCTCTTCGTGAAGAACTGCCCGATCCGCGAAGGATCCTTCGCCTGCTTGTACTGGAAAAGCATTTCTCCGTTGTCCGTCTGTCCCAGGATCCTGATCTTGCCGGTCACATGGGACATCGTGTAGTCCGCGCACTTCCCGAGTCCGTTCTGCATGGCGTTGGCGGCATTTACGATGCGGCTTCCCTCGATGATCGGAACCTGGAAATAATTTGTCGCCCCCACCACCGGCCTGCACTGGAAGATGTAGTGCTGTACAATTCCCGCCGCGGTCACTTTGCGGAGAAGCTCGGCGAGAGTATCCGGATCCGCGTTGACACCTTTGAGCAGTACGGTCTGGTTTTTGATAACCACACGTTTTTCCTGCAGCATCCGCAGCGCCTTGTACGCCTCATCGGTAAATTCCTTCGGATGGTTGAAATGCGTCACCACATAGAGCTGCTTCTTTTCCCCGATCCGCCCGAGAAGCTCCGGAAGAGAGGGATCGGAAGTGATTCTAATCGGAAATGTCACCGGCGTCCGCGTGCCGAGCCGGATAAAGTCGAGCTGGGGCTCCCTGCTCAAAGGCTCGAGCCACGATTCGAGCTTCTTCGTGTCCTGCAAAAAGGCATCGCCTCCGCTCAAGAGGCAGTTCGTGATCTCGGGATGCTCATGGAGATAGCCGATGAGATCCTGTACCTTCGCCGTGGGATCCTCATCCATCCCCACAAATCTTCTGCGGAAGCAGTAGCGGCAGTACATGGCGCACTGTGTGGCCACCAGAACCAGCGTGGTCTGTCTGTATTTATGCTGAATTCCCGGAAGGATCGTATTCGAGTGCTCTCCGCTTGTATCCAGCAATCCCTCGAGAGAACTTCCCGTCGAAGAAGGAACCGCCATCCTCCGGATCGGGTCGTCGGGATCTGCCGGGTCAATGAGTGAACAGTAATACCTGGATATGGCCATCGGGAAACGCTCCGCTTCTTCATGAATGAGACGGTATTCCTCATCCGTCATGGGCAATACTTCCCGGAGAGCCTCCGCGCTTGTGATGTTCCGCTTAAATTCTTCCTGCCACGTCATAGTGGTACCTCCTTTCTTTATCACAGTCTAGAATATCATACCATTTGTCAAAACTGTCAGCAACTTATAATTGCTCAAAACGAGTATTCTTCAAACGGCAGAATTCTTTTATAAATTCTTTGAAAATCAATCCGGCATGCCCTGCCAAGGACACCCACCGGCACTTTGTCATCAAAGGTATAGGTCATGGGAATGACCAGGGCCTCCCGCTCATAGACTATAACGGTGCCGGCCGCGCCGTCCACTATCCAATACTCCCGGACTCCCCCGTTCATGTATTTTGCCAGCTTCGTGAAGCGGTCTCTCCAGGCCGTCTCCGGAGCGATAACCTCCACAACCAGGTCCGGTGCGCCGTTAATCCCCGAAGAGCAGAGCTTCCGGGGATCAAAGACCAGGGACAGATCCGGCTGCAGAACCGTGTTCTCTTCTCCGTTCATTTTTACGCGGACGGGAAACGGCAGCACGAAACAGGCTTCCTTGTTTTCCTCCGCATAATTGACAAGCTGCCTTCCGATCCCGAAGCACAGCTGCTGGTGCAGCAGCTCCGGCTTCTCCGCCTCGTATCTCACGCCGTCGATCAGCTCCCCGCCCGCCGTGTTTTCCTTCATCCTAATCTCTTCCATCACGCCCTCCGCTGTTCCTTATCCGCACTTCATCCGTGCCGTGTACTGCCATACTAGCACCTTTATTCTGACAATACAAGCTATATATTTGAATTGCGTAATAAATTACAACAATTAGAAGAAATTACAACAAAAAGCCAAAAACCGGCAGCTCGTTATGCTGCCGGTTTTTTAGAATACATTATAAATGTCCTGCAGGGGAATTACTTACAGCTCGCACGTCCCTACCGTTCTCGGGAAAGGAAGGACGTCCCGGATATTCTGCATGCCGGTGAGATACATCACGCATCTCTCAAAGCCCAGTCCGAATCCGGCGTGGCGGGTTGACCCGTACTTCCGGAGATCCAGGTAGAATCCGTACTGATCGAGGTCCATCTCCAGCTCCTTCATGCGGGTGATGAGCTTGTCGTAGTCGTCCTCTCTCTGGCTTCCGCCCATAATCTCCCCGATCCCGGGAACGAGGCAGTCCATGGCGGCGACGGTTCTCCCGTCCTCATTCTGCTTCATGTAGAAAGCCTTGCAGTCCTTCGGGTAATCCGTGACAAAGATCGGGCGCTTGAAGACCTGCTCCGTGAGATAGCGCTCGTGCTCGGTCTGAAGCTCCGCTCCCCACTCCGGCTTGTACTCAAAGCTCTGGCCGGATTTCTGCAGGAGATCGATCGCCTCCGTATAAGTGACGCGGCCGAAGTCCGAGCTCTCCACGTGGCGGAGCCGCTCAAGAAGGCCCTTGTCCACGAAGCTGTTGAAAAATGCCATTTCCTCCGGAGCGTTCTCAAGGACATACCTGATGATATATTTCAGCATTCCTTCGGCCAGATCCATATCCCCTTCGAGGTCGCAGAACGCCATCTCGGGCTCGATCATCCAGAACTCCGCCGCATGGCGCGTCGTGTTGGAGTTTTCTGCGCGGAAGGTGGGTCCGAAGGTGTAGATATTCCGGAAAGCCTGCGCGAAGGTCTCGCCGTTGAGCTGGCCGGATACCGTGAGATTCGTGGATTTTCCGAAGAAATCCTGCGCGTAGTCGATCCCGCCGTTTTCGCTCTTCGGGAGGTTCATGAGATCCAGCGTCGTGACCTGGAACATCTCGCCGGCTCCCTCCGCGTCGGAGGAGGTGATGATCGGCGTGTGGACATAAACAAAGCCCTGTTCCTGGAAGAACTTATGGATCGCGTAAGCGATCAATGAGCGAACCCGGAACGTCGCCTGGAAGGTGTTCGTGCGGGGCCGCAGGTGCGGCACGGTGCGGAGGAATTCCATACTGTGGCGCTTTTTCTGCATCGGGAAATCCGGCGTCGAGGGACCTTCCACGGTCACGGTGTCCGCCTGGATCTCAAAGGGCTGCTTGTTTTCCGGCGTGGGAATCAGCGTGCCCGTCACGATGACGGCGGCACCGACATTCAGATGGGCGATCTCATCAAAATTCTCCATGGCGTCGTGAAACACGACCTGCAGCGTCTCGAAAAAGGTTCCGTCATGGATTACCATGAATCCGAAAGTCTTTGAGTCGCGGATGCTGCGCACCCAGCCGCCGATCGTGATCTTCTGATCGAGATATTTCTCCCGTTCTTTAAAGATCTCTTTCACAGTCACCAGTTTCTGCATAATTTCCTTCCTCCTATATCTGATTCTAAAAGACGAGCCCGTCGAACCGGACCTTCATATAGCCCTTGATGATCTCCACGCATTTCTCATACCCGAGCTTGGAGGAGTCAAGGCACAGATCATAGTTATGGGCGTCATCCCATTTCTCTCCCGTGTAATACTCCGTATACTCCGCGCGCTTCCTGTTCGTTCTCTCGATAAATTTCTGCAGCTCCCTGGCAGGAAGGGATTTCTTTTTGGCTGCTCCCTGAAGCAGGAATTGCATAGGCGCATGGATAAACACGCGCACGACGTTTGGCCGGTCATTCAGAATAAATCCGCCGCATCTTCCCACGATAACGCAGGATTCCTGGTCGCAGAGCTTTTTGATGATCTTTGCCTGATAGTTGAACAGGTTGCGCTCCGAAGTGTAGTCCGTGCTCTCCGGCGGGATCAGTTCCCCGTCATTGATGGACCTGACTGCCCTAAAGAGCGCCGCTCTTCCCTTGAGCTCCTCGGCATTGATAAAAAGCGACTCATTGATCCCGGAGTCATCGGCGGCCAGCTTCAGGATCTCTTTATCGTAATAATGGATCCCCAGGTCATCCGCAAGCATCTCGCCGATCATGCGCCCGCCGCTGCCGTATTCCCGGTTGATCGCAATCGTGATTTTCTGATTCATCCTTCTTTAAACCCCTCCATTAAGGTAAAGCGCTCATTTCATCCGACTTAAAGATTAAGCTTCGCCGAGGTAAGCCTTGCGGATATTATCGTTGCTCAGCAGCTCCTTCGCGGATCCCGTGAGCGTAATGCTGCCGGTCTCGAGCACATACGCGCGGTCCGCTATGGAAAGCGCCTTCCTGGCGTTCTGCTCCACCAGAAGCACTGTCGTCCCCTCGCGGGACACTTCTTCGATAATCGTGAAAATCTCACTTACCAGAATCGGACTTAATCCCATGGACGGCTCATCCATGAGAAGAAGCTTCGGCTTTGACATAAGAGCCCGTCCCATCGCGAGCATCTGCTGCTCACCGCCGGACAGAGTTCCCGCCTGCTGCTTTGCGCGCTCCTTCAGTCTGGGAAAATGATCATACACGGATTCCAGCGTCTGCTGTTTTTCCGCGGCGTCCTTTCTGGTATAGGCACCCAGCATAAGATTCTGGTAAACCGTCATGTCCGGAAAAACCCTCCGGCCTTCCGGCACGTGGGCCATTCCCATGGCCACGATCTTGTGGGCGGGAACCTTCGTGATATCCGTTCCCTCGAACTCAATCGTTCCGGATACCGCCTCCACCAGGCCGGTTACGGTGTGCAGAATCGTCGTCTTGCCGGCCCCGTTTGCCCCGATGAGGGCGATAACCTCTCCTTCGTTGACTTCAAACGAGATGCCCTTCAGCGCCGGGATGACACCGTAGTTGACCCTGAGGTCCTTCACATTTAACATCGCCATACTTGCCGTCTCCTAATGTAAACACAAGTTCTATGATAATCGGTTCTTTAGTCATCTCCGAGATAGGCCTTGATGACCTCGGGGTCCTTAAGCACCTCTTTTGTCTCTCCCTGCGTGAGGATCCGGCCGAAGTTCAGCACGGTCAGCTTCTCGCAGATTCCGGCGACAAGCCGCATATCATGCTCGATGAGGAGAATGGTCATATCGAAGTTCTCCCGGATATACCGGATGTCCGCCATCAGTTCTTCTGTCTCATTCGGATTCATGCCGGCAGCGGGCTCGTCAAGAAGGAGCAGCTTCGGATTCGTCGCCATCGCCCTGGCGATTTCCAGCTTCCGCTGCTTGCCGTAGGGAAGGTTCGCGGAGATCGTATCGGCCTCGCCTTCCAGGTCAAAGACGCTTAAGAGCTCCATCGCCTTCTCATTCATCTGCTTCTCCACCGCGTAATAAGAGGGAAGCCTGAAAATGGCGGCTGCGGGGGAACAGACATATTGATTGTGAAGCCCGATCTTGACGTTGTCGAGAACGCTCTGCTGCCTGAAGAGACGGATATTCTGGAAAGTCCTGGCAATTCCCTCCCGGTTGATCTCAATGGCGGGCCTGCCCGTGATGTCCTTCCCGTCAAGACGGATGACACCTTCCGTGGGCTTGTACTCTCCCGTCAGGAGGTTGAAGACAGTCGTCTTGCCGGCTCCGTTCGGGCCGATCAGACCGTAGAGGTCGCCCTTTTCCACAGTCAGGTTGAAGTCGTCGACGGCGCGCAGGCCGCCGAACTGGATCGACAGCTGGTTAATCTCAAGGAGTGCCATTTACGCGCCCTCCTTTCCGCTTTTCGCAGTTTTCTTTTTTCCGAAGATCTTCCCGACGGAATGCGCCTGAATAAATGCGCGCGATTTCGGATTCCAGTTGACGATCATCATGACAATCAGGATAATCGCGTAGATCAGCATGCGATAATCCGCCATGAACCGCAGCACCTCGGGAATCAGCGTGAGGATAACGGCCGCGATGATGGATCCTCTCGTGGATCCGATTCCGCCCAGAACGACAAAGACGAGGAAGAGAATCGACATATTGTAGCCGAATCTCGCAGGTGTCGCGATCAGGGAAGACAGATTGTGGGAATACAGCGCACCCGCACACCCTGCGATCACCGCCGAGAGCGTGAAGGCAAACATCTTATACCTCGTGATCGGAATGCCGACGGATCCCGCCGCAATCCGGTTGTCGCGGATGGCCATGATGGCGCGGCCCTCTCTCGAATTGATCAGATTGAGAACGACAATCGTGGAGATCAGGAGGATCAGGAAGCCGACCACAAAATTGGAGTTAAACGGAGTTCCCGTGATGCCCTGCGGCCCCGCGATGATCATCTCCCCGTCCTCCATGAGTCCCAGGGATGCCTGGTCTTTGATGGAAAAATGCAGCCCGGCGGAATCCCTGCCCACATAGAGCACGTTGACAAGATTCTTGATGATCTCGCCGAAAGCCAGCGTCACGATGGCCAGATAGTCGCCATTTAAGCGGAGCACGGGAATTCCGATCAGGAATCCGAAGATGCCCGCGACGATCCCGCCGATCAAAATCGCGAGAAGGAACCGCGGGAACACTCCCATCGAATTCTCAAAACACTTGCTGAAGAAAGCGCTCGCGAAGGCTCCCACGCACATAAATCCGGCGTGTCCCAGCGACAGCTCTCCCAGTATGCCGACCACCAGGTTGAGGGACACGGCCATGGTGGCATAGACGCAGATCGGCACCAGCATGCCGTCCATATGCGCGTTGACAAGGCCTGCCGCCCGGAGAATCTCCACGATCACGAAGGCGGCGACCAGCATCAGGATGGTTCCCAGGTTATCTTTGGAGGCTTTCGTCATGGATGTCATTCTATTCTTCATCACGCTCTCCTCCTCTCACACTTTCTCCTGGACCTTCTTGCCCAAAAGACCGGTAGGTCTCACAAGAAGGACGATGATCAGAACCGCGAAGACAATCGCATCCGACAGCTGGGACGAGATATAGGTCTTCCCCATGATCTCGATGACCCCCAGAAGCAGGCCGCCGATCATGGCTCCCGGAATGGATCCGATTCCCCCGAAGACGGCCGCGACAAATGCCTTGATGCCCGGCATCGCTCCCGTATACGGGCTCAGCGTGGGATAGGCGGAGCAAAGAAGCACTCCCGCGATTCCCGCCATGGCGGAACCGATCGCAAAGGTGAGCGAGATCGTGCCGTTGACGGAGATTCCCATGAGAGAGGCCGCACCGCGGTCCTGCGCACAGGCCAGCATCGCCTGTCCGGGACGCGTCTTGTTGATAAAAAGCTGGAGCAGAAGAACCAGCACGATACTGACCGTGATGCTCACCAGGGAGATCGTCTGGACCCGGAAGACCCCGAACTGGATGGTCATCATCGTCATCGGGATGATCGGCGTAAACATCTTCGGATTCGAGCTGAAGATCAGCAGGGCGACATTTTGCAGAAAATAGCTGACGCCGATGGCCGTGATCAGAACGGCGAGAGAAGATCCCGCGTGCCGAAGCGGCTTATAGGCGATCTTCTCGATGCAGATTCCGATCAGCATGCACCCGAATATGGCCGCGAGCACTCCGCACGCGACCGGAAGATGGGCGGTCGTAATCACGCTGAACGCGATGTAGGCGCCGACCATGATGACGTCCCCATGGGCAAAGTTCAGCATCTTCGCAATCCCGTAAACCATCGTGTAGCCGATGGCGATAATGGCATAGATGCTTCCAAGACTCAGGCCATTGATCAAATAATTGATAAAACTGACCATGTGCTCCCCCTGTCGGTTTTTCCTGGAGTGAAAGCGGCAAGGCGCTGCTTTCACTGTATAAATGGCGAAAAAGGGCATCCCATGGAAAAAGGATGCCCCATATCAGCTTAACTTAACATTACTGCATAGAGACGTATGCGCCGTCCTGGATCTGAACGGCCTTGGGGCTCTTATCCGGTTCGCCGTCAGCGGTCCATGTGATCGTGCCTGTAAGACCGGTGATTTCGATCTCGGTCATAGCCGTCTTCAGAGCTTCGCACAGATCGGATACGGACATATCCGGTGTTGCGCCGGCCTGCTCACAGGCAGCCTTGATGGCATAGATCGCATCATAAGCGTCCGCAGCGAACTGGTTCGGTGTCACGCCGTATGCTTCGGTGTAAGCCGCCACGAAGTTCTGTGTCAGCTCGTCTTCCGCATCCGCCGCGAACGGTGTAAGAAGCATCACGCCTTCCGCGAGTTCCTTGTTGAAGTTGTCCATATCAAGCATGCCGTCGAGGCCGTCGCAGCCGAACCATTCAGGCTGGAAGCCGAGCATGGCTGCCTGCTGAAGGATCGCGCCCGCCTGTGTGTAGTAGATCGGAAGGAATACGAGCTCAACGCCGGCATCCATGCACTTCTGAAGCTGGGAGCTGAAGTCCACGTTGTTGTCTGCCGTGAAAGCTTCCTTGACCGCGATCTCGATGCCCTGGTTTGCGGCTTCTTCCTCGAAAGTAGCCTCGATGCCGGCGCTGTACACATCGGAGCTGTCATAGATGATGCCGACCTTCGTCGCAAGGCCGTGCTCGCCCATGTACTTCGCGCTGGCCATGCCCTGGTTCGGGTCTGAGAAGCAGACGCGGAATACGTTGTCGTAGTTCGTGCAGTCCTTGGCGGAGCCGGACGGTGTCAGCTGGAACATATTGTCAGCCTTCGTCTTCTCGGAGACCGCGATGGAGCAGCCGGATGTGACGGAGCCGACCAGAATCTGCATGCCCCAGTCCTTCAGTGTGTTGTAAGCGTTGACGGATTTCTCGTTGTCAAGCTCGTCATCCTCGCCCTTGTACTCGATCTGCACGCCGTTAATTCCGCCTGCCGCGTTGATCTCATCCACCGCGATCTGCGCGCCGTTGACGACGGCCGTGCCGTAGTTGGCCGCGGCTCCCGTGAGCGGGCCGATGGCTCCGAGCTTGAATGTGCCGTCCGCAAAGACTGCGGAAGAAGCCATGCCGGCTGTTAAGGCGGCTGTCATTACGAGGGCTGCGAACTGTTTCATTCTTTTCATCTTCCATTACCTCCTCGATGAGTGTCAGTTTTGTCTGACCTTAAATCACGTCACTATAGTTTAAATGCAGATAAGTGGTTTGTCAATGAAAATAATTTAGCGCGGTGAAGTGAAAGAGATTAATTCTTCACTGTGCTGCGGGATTCCAGATAGCTCACGAAGACATTTCCGCCTTCGAGCATGGAGGCCGTGCTGTCGTTGATGCCCATGTAGTAGTGCTCTCCTGTCTCGAAATTATAGAGAAGCGTGTTATAGCGGTCGTAGCCCACGATAACCGTTATGCTTCCGTCGGCGAGGCGCGTGACCACGGCACGTCCCGAAGAGACCTGGTACAGCACCTGGTCGAGGGTGCAGCCGGTAAGGTTCATGATCGTGACGCTGTCATCCACCATGCCCTGAAGCGTCACCGCGTTGATCTCGCCCGAGAGGATGGCCTCGGGGATATCGCCGTTTGCGATCTCATTCTTCACCTCTTTATTGCCGCGCTCATAGATGTATTCGCTCTTTTCGCTTAAGACCACTCCGACGTTTTCATCGGCAAGCCGGATGGCCTCTCCGGGATCGGTGAGCTCCGACATAAGGGAGCCGTAAGCGTACACATAGCAGATCCTGAAATTGTCCTCCTCCGGCATCTCAAGCTGCGTCGGTCCGTTCGCCGCATACCGGATCCGGGCCCCGACCACGGAGGGGTTCAGGTTGCTCACGATCCGCGGCATTTTCAGCGTCACCGTGACTCCCTGGCGCGCAGAGCTCACGAGCACGACGGTCACGAGAGAATTCTCGGTCTGCCTGTTGTTGATGATGTTGTCGGGCTCCGTATCCACAAAAGTATCCCCGACCCTCACGGCCCTTTTCAGCCGCGCAAGTCCCGGTTCCATCACGACGTCGGTCACGTAGATGCCCTCGGGATTATAGTCCTTGATGACATTTCCCCCAAAGTCCTCGATCTTCAGTTCTTTCATGGCAAATGTCACGTCGCCGGAGATCCCGCTCACGATATCTCCCACGTAGGCGGTTCCGTAAAGGAAATCGTCGTTGAAGAAGCCGAGGCACTTGAGGCACTGATTCTCAGAGCCCTCGATGGAGCGGGTAGTTCCGGTCTCGAGATTCATCACCGTCAGCACCCTGGAGGAATTGGGCTCCATCTCATCCATCCACGCGATCATGTTCTGTCCCGTCGAGGAGACGAAGCAGTCCGGGTTGATGTCGGTGAGAACGACAGTGGCGGCTCCCAGGGTCAGGGAAATGCGGTAGACCGTCCTGTCGAGGTAAATATACGCCTCATTTTCCGTGTTCATATAGCTGAGGCGTTCCAGGTCCTTCTCGATCTGTTCCATGGACTTTCTGCACGGAATAAAGGCCTTCTCCGTGACCGACGTGCTCTCCGAATTGTAGTGGCACAAAGAGATGCCGTTCATTCCCTCGTGCTCGCCTCTGCTCATATAGCCGTAGACGATGAAATCCATTCCGCCTCCCTCGGAGATGCGGACGATCTTGATTCCGTAATCTGTGTTGTCGTATCTCTCGTCGGTCTCGCTTCCGACGCCTTTGAAGGTAAAGACGAGGGCGAGCTTCTCGCCGCTGGCGCTGAATTCCCACAGATCGTTATCCTGTACGAAGGCGACGGCATCCGCTGCCGAGTTGGAAGCGTACTGCACCGTTCTCTCCGCCACTCCGAGGTTTACGCCCTGCGTCGTAACGGCCCCGGGCGCATTTCCGTCAAAAATCTGAACCGCGCGCCGGTTGAAATCGAGGAGCATAATTCTCTCGTTGTAATAGCGGAGGCGGTAGAATTCCCACACATGATAAATCTCCTGCCCGGAATCGCCCGAGGCGCTGATCAGGTAGTCGTTCGTAATCGAGCAGGTGGTCGCGTTGATCTCGCGGATCGTCGGCACCGCCTTCCGGTAAATCTGCGGGTGGAGATTCCCCCAGGTGACCTGCTTTAAAGTGGACTTGATGTTGACGGAGGCATAAGAATTGTTGGTGATGGTGTCGTCGGTCTCAAGATAAGTGTTGAGATCCGAGGCACCGGCCTGGTTCGTACAGCCCTCATAAAAGCCGTAGACGAATTCCACGTATTTCTCCGTGAGAGGGTCCGCCCTCTGAATGACGCGGGCATAATAGTAAATGCTGCGGGCGTCGGTCTGCAGCGTAAACCGTATGGGATACTCGCGGTTCATAAGAATCGGTTCGGACAGCGTAAATGTCGCCGTCATGTAGTCTCCGTCCGACTGGAAGTTCCCGATCTTGGCATTTTCGACGACTTCCCCCGTATCCGGAGTCGAGACTTCATAGGACACGGAGCGGATCGTGTTGTGGTAGGGTTTATAGGAAACCGTAATCGACCGCTTTGTGGTCATCGGAATCAGGGCCCCGCGCATATTCCTCGCGTCCATCTCCATCAGGTACCCGTTCATGCGGTTCACCTTGCTGCCGTTTACGTCTATACACACGACAGGAAGCGTCGGACCGGTCAGATCCGACGCACTCACCGCCTGAGAGCGGCTCAACAGCTGAAGATTGGAGAACACGATCACGCCGGCGATATAGACAAGCACCAGCATGATCCATTTGAACACTTTATTTTTCACTGTACTTATGCGCTTCCTCCAGCATCATGTCTTTGACCTTCATGAGGCGCACCTGCGTGCTCCGCTCATTTTCATCGAGCTTCATCGTGATGTAGCGGATTCCCTCCTGCGTTTCCGGAATGATCACATGCTCCAGGGCATTCACGCGGCGCCTCGTCTTTTCGATCTCCGCCGCCATGAGCTGACAGGACTTTTCAATCTCCGCCAGCTTCAGCATGTCGGGGAAGACATCCGCTAAAGAGCGCACCGCGCCGTCCAGGTCACTGGACGTAAAGGCAAAGCCGTAGGAATAAATGTCATTCTCGTCAGGAGTCCGCGTGTCATATTCAAACACGGGGATGTCGACGCTCATGACGTTCTTCTTGTCCTGCTTGAGAAAGACCTCCTGCTTCGGGGCCATGAGCGCGGCCCTCAAGGTCTCCTCGGACATGCCTGCCTTCGCAAGAACGAAATTCCGGTTGGCACTTGCGATGCCCTCCTCGACCTTCTTGCGCAGATCCATATCCTGCCGGACCAGATCCAGGAACTGGCGCATCAGCTCGTCGCGCTTATCTTTGAGCAGCCGGTGGCCTTTCACCGCCGTGACCAGCTTGCGCTTCAGCCGCGTGAGCTCCATTCTTGTTGGTGTTACCTGCGTAGCAGCCATA
>CACZQS010000221.1 GCA_902783325.1 uncultured Lachnospiraceae bacterium | reverse complement strand
CAAGCAGAGATGGGAGAAGGGACTGACCTTCATCGAATTCAATTACATGATCATGCAGGCCTATGACTTCTACAGACTGTACAAGGACTACGGCTGCAATCTCCAGTTCGGCGGCGACGACCAGTGGAGCAATATGCTCGCCGGAACCGAGCTGATCCGGAGAAAAGACGGCGGAGACGCGGACGCCATGACGCAGGTGCTGCTCCTCAACTCCGAAGGGAAGAAGATGGGGAAGACGGTCAGCGGGGCTGTCTGGCTTGACGCCGCAAGGACCTCGCCCTACGACTTCTACCAGTACTGGAGAAATGTCGCCGACTCCGACGTTCTCCGCTGCATCCGCCTGCTCACCTTCCTGCCCATCGAGCAGATTGAGGAGATGAATAAATGGGAAGGCAGCCAGCTCAATGAGGCGAAGTCGATTCTCGCCTTTGAGCTCACAAAGCTCGTGCACGGAGAAGAGGAAGCTGTGAAGGCAAAAGCGGCGGCGGCCTCTTTATTCGGAGGCGGCGCGGCGGCAGAGATCCCGACGACGGAGCTTCTCGACGGGGATTTCGAGGACGGCGCGATCGGCGTGATCCAGGCGCTCGTAAAAGCGGGACTCGTTGCCTCCAACGGGGAAGCGAGGCGCGCGATTACCCAGGGCGGCGTCCGGATCGGAGACAGAAAAGTGACAGACGTATTTGAAAAGCTCAAAAAAGATGAGCTTGCGAAGGGCGAGACAATTCTCGCGAGGGGCAAGAAGAGCTTCAAGAAATTAATCGTGAAATAAGACATTACTGTACTTAAAGGACGAGGTGAGCTTATGATTTCAGATAAGATGAAGGGTTTTGTCGCGAACAGCTCCGCGATCCGGGCTATGTTCGAAGAAGGAAAGAAGATGGCGGCGGTCTACGGGGCGGATCACGTGTATGATTTCAGCCTGGGGAATCCCAATGTCCCCGCGCCGGAAGCAGTGAAAGAGGCGGTGATCGACATCGTGACGAATGAGGATCCCGTTCTCGTCCACGGCTATATGAGCAATTCCGGATACGAGGATGTGCGCGGAGCGCTTGCGGAGCACCTGAACGGACTTTACGGGACGCACTATACCGACAGCAATCTGGTGATGACGGTCGGCGCGGCCGGCGGTCTCAACGTCATCTTCAAGACGCTGCTCAATCCCGGCGATGAGGTCCTCACCGTGACCCCGTACTTCGTCGAATACCGCGCATATGCGGGAAATTTTGACGGAGTGCTCGTGGAGTGCGCGGCGGATCCCGTGACATTTTTCCCGGATATTGCGGATATGGAGAAGAAGATCAGCAAAAAGACGAGAGCCGTGATTCTGAACACTCCGAACAATCCCACGGGTGTGGTGTATCCCGCGAGCGTGATTCAGGAGGTGGCGGATCTTCTCGAGAGGAAGTCCAGGGAGTACGGAGCTCCGATCTACATCGTCTCGGATGAGCCGTACCGGGAGATCGCCTATGACGGCGTCGAAGTCCCGTGGATTCCGTCGATCTACCGGGACACGATCGTCGGTTCTTCGTACAGCAAGACGCTGTCCCTGCCCGGCGAGCGGATCGGATATCTGGTGATTCCTTCCGAGATCACCGACTCCGCGAATGTCATGGCCGCGGCAAATGTCGCGACCCGGATTCTCGGCTTCGTCAACGCCCCCTCGCTCATGCAGCGCGTCGTGGCGAGGTGCTGCGCCGAGAAAGCAAATGTCGGCTACTATGACCGCAACCGCAAGCTCCTCTACGGCTCCCTCACGGAGTACGGGTATACCTGCGTGAAGCCGGACGGAGCCTTCTACCTGTGGATGAAGTCACCGGAGGAGGACGAGAGGGAGTTTGCGAGAAAATGCAAGGACGAGGAACAGATTCTCCTCGTGCCGGGACGCAATTTCGGCTGCGCGGGATTTGTCCGTATTGCCTACTGCGTGTCCTACGAGACCATCAGGAATTCACTTCCGGGCTTTAAGAGGGTGGCGGAGAGCTATGGGCTTTGAGGAGAAGATCCGCCGCGTGACTCCCTATGTGCCGGGCGAGCAGCCGAAGGAGGCGGACATTATCAAACTGAATACCAATGAGAATCCCTACCCGCCCTCTCCGAAAGTGGAGAAGGCGATCCGGGATTTTGATGCGGATTCCCTGCGGCTCTATCCGGACCCGGCCTCATCCGTGCTCGTGGAGGCTCTTGCAAAGAGATACGGGCTTAAGGAAGATGAGGTTTTTGTCGGCGTCGGCTCGGACGATGTCCTCGCGATGTGCTTTCTGACATTTTTCAATTCGGATAAGCCCGTGGTCTTTCCGGACATCACCTACAGCTTCTACGATGTCTGGGCGGAGCTCTTCCGGATTCCTTATAAGCAGATTCCGCTCGATGAGAATTTCCGCATCGTGCCGGGGGATTACGCGGGCGGCGCGGGCGGCGTCATTTTCCCGAATCCTAACGCTCCGACCGGGGCGCTCATGCCGCTCGAAGAGATCCGCGGAATTGTCCGCGCCAATCAGGACTGCGTTGTAATCGTGGATGAGGCCTACATCGACTTCGGAGGAGAGACCGCCCTGCCGCTGATCCGTGAGTTTGGAAATGTCGCGGTCGTCCAGACGTTCTCAAAATCCCGCTCCGCGGCGGGACTGAGGATCGGATACTGTTTTGCGAATCCGAAGCTGATCCGCGCCTTGAATGACGTGAAGTACAGCTTCAACTCCTATACGATGAACCGCCTCACAATCGTGGCGGGAGCGGCGGCCATCGAGGATGAGGAATATTTCCGTTCGAGCTGCGCGAAGATCTGCGCGACCAGGGAGAGAATTACGAAGGCGCTCCGGGAGACGGGGTTTGTCCTCAATGATTCGGCGGCGAATTTTGTATTCGCCTCACATCCGGATGTGCCCGCAGGCGATATCTTTAAATACCTGAAAACCAGGAAGATCTATGTGAGATGGTGGGACAAGCCGCGCATCCGGAATCATCTGCGCATCACCATCGGGACGGATGAACAGATGGATGTGCTCATCCGCGCCCTGAAGGACTTCCTCACGCCGTGAACGACTATTATGTATAATACACTGGCAGCAAATAAATTCATTTATACTCGCTAACGGAATGCACTGCCGATTGGCAGGCATCCGTTGCTGTATATGCAGTTCACTAAATCATCTGCCTCGGCAGAT
>CACZQS010000220.1 GCA_902783325.1 uncultured Lachnospiraceae bacterium | reverse complement strand
TTCTCCAAAGAAAAAGAGATGACACAAATGGTCACCCCTTTCTGTATTGCAAGTATTACACAATTGATTATGAGGAAAACAGCATTTAAGCTTGGAAATAATAGCCCACGCCCCACTTCGTATGGACATACTTCGGGTCGCTGGGATTCTCCTCGATCTTCTCACGGAGACGGCGGATGTGGACGTCCACCGTGCGGACATCGCCCGGATACTCATACCCCCAAACGATATTGAGGAGGTTCTCCCTGCTGTACACCTTATTCGGGTTGAAAACCAGCAGCTCCAGAACGTCGAATTCCTTGGCGGTCAGGTTGATCTCTCTCCCGTTCACAAATACCCTGCGGCTGTCGCAGTCCATGCGCAGTCCGTTGATCTCCACCTGGCGGGGCTGCTGCGTTTCTATCTCAGGCTTCGCTGCCCGACGCAGGATGGCTTTTATGCGTGCTTTGACTTCCAGAATGTTGAAGGGTTTGGTGATGTAGTCATCAGCGCCGTATTCAAGGCCGAGGATCTTGTCCATATCCTCACCCTTTGCGGTCAGCATGATAATCGGCACATTCGAAAAGCCCCTGATCTGCTGACAGACTTCCAGTCCGGAAAGCTTCGGCAGCATGAGGTCCAGAAGGATAATGTCGTACTCCGTCTCCTTCGCGAGCTCCAGAGCTTCCTCCCCGTCATAGGCACAGGTCACCTCAAATCCTTCCTGCTCCAGGCTGAAACGAATCCCTTTCACGATCAGCTTCTCATCATCAACTACAAGCACTTTTTTCGCCATCTTCCAAATTCCCCTCTACTGAGACTGTCCGACCGTAATGTCGTCCCTTATCTTCTCGAATACAGCGGTCTTGATCCCGCTTACCTGCATAATCTCTTCTATCGCGCCGAACGGGCCGTTCTCCGTGCGGTACTTTATGATATCTTCGGCTCTGGACTGCCCGATCCCCTTAAGCGTCATCAGATCCGAGGCATCGGCAGTATTAATATTGATCTTACCGTCATTCACGGCGTCTGAAGCCGAAGGCTGCAGACTGTCGTGTCCCTGAAGAGCTTCCTCTTTCGTGAGGACTGTGATCTGCTGTCCGTCCGTAAGAAATGCCGCCTGATTAAGCGAAGTCTCTTCCGCCCCGTCCGTCAGGCCGCCGGCCGCTTCGAGTGCCTCATAAACCCTCGCGCCCTCCTTGAGCTCATAGACCCCCGCATGTCTGACCGCACCGCACACGTAGACGAAAAGACTCCCGGCTTCTTTATCCGAAGACGTGCCGGAGGAGAACGAAGTGTCCTCTATTCTCCCGGAAGCTCCGGACTGAGCCGCGCTGCTCACCGGACCGTCGGCGATACTCTCATAGACAGGAGCACCGCAGCCGGCCGCTGAAAAAGCTTCGGCCGATAAGCACAGCAAAACCATGACACGGATGGTCATGGACTTCAGCACATATTGCATCACGCACCTCCTCTATAAACAACAGTTTATTTCTGATTAGCTGTTGTCGGATGCGAATTTAGTAAGTTCATGCTGCGCATTCACTAACTAAATTCAGCTCCTCTTATAAGATGAAAATTCCTTATAAAGAGCGCACAGCACCACGGGCTGAGGTGCTGTACACAAGGAATCCACCTCCATATCTGTCCCGGTCTCAGACCTTAAGAAACAGCATTAAAGGAGGTCGTGTGCAATATTATTGTAACGAAATAATATCCTGATGACAAGAAAAAAAGCGATGTTTCCTGCCTTAAATCTCATTCATACATTCATCCAGAATCGCGGCCGCCTCATCGATCTCCGCTTCCCCGACAATGAGGGGCGGAACAAACCGGAGGACATTGTGTCCGGCCGTGATGATGAGGAGCCCCTTCTTAAGTGCTTTTGATGCAATCGCGCCTGCACTTACGCTTTCGTCAAACTGCAGTCCCCGCATATAGCCTTTTCCGCGGTGGGATAAGATGCACTCATGCTTCTCCTTAAGCTCATCCAGCTTCTTCTCAAGATACGGTGTTGTCCTCTCCACGTGTCCGACGATATCGTTCTCTTTAAAGAGATCAAAAACCTTTGACACCGCTGCGGTCACAAACGGATTGCCTCCATATGTCGTCCCGTGGTCTCCCGGGGCGAGGGACTCACTTCCCAGTTTCTCATTAAGGACAAATGCCCCTACCGGAACGCCGCAGCCCAGAGCCTTGGCCGTGCAGAGAATATCCGGCTTGATCCCGTACTGTTCATAAGCCCACAGCGTACCGGTGCGGCCCATTCCGCACTGCACCTCATCGAGGATCAGCACGAGATCGCGCTCGTCGCAAAGGGCCCTCACGCCCTTAAGAAATTCCTTGTCCGCCGGGAAGATCCCGCCTTCACCCTGAACGGTCTCGAGGATCACCGCGCAGGTCTTATCCGTTACCTTCCCCCGCACGCTGTCCAGGTCATTGAAGGAAGCAAGCGAGATCCCGCCTACCAGCGGCCGGAACGGCTCCTGGTAGTGCTCATTTCCTGTCACCGATACGGCAAATGCCGTCCTGCCGTGGAAGGAATCTTTCATGGCAATGATCTCATAGCGGTCCGGCCCGTACTTCATGAACGAATATTTCCTCGCCGCTTTCAGCGCCCCTTCAATCGCCTCCGCACCGCTGCTCGTAAAGAACGCTTTTGAAAGTCCGGAGGACAGGACGAGCTTCTTCGCCGCCTCCGCAAGCGGCTCGTGATAATAGAGATTGGAGGTGTGAAGTCCCTTTCCAAGCTGTGCCGTCAATGCTTCATCATACCCGGGAAAATGGTAGCCGAGTGCGTAGACGCCGATTCCGGCCATGAAATCCAGATAGCATTTCCCTTCTGTATCCCAGACGCGTACGCCGTCACCGTGGTCGAGAGATACCGGAAAACGGTTATAGGTGTGGAGAACATATTCGTCTGTCTGTTTGATAATCCGGTCCTGATTCATATTCATCCTCCTCCGGTCAGAACTCGTGATGATAGCGCTTCGCGTCATTTCCGAGGATTGCCGTGCCGATTCCTTTGTTTGTGAAAATCTCAAGCAGCATGCAGTGGGCGATTCTCCCGTCCAGGATATGAACCCGGCTTGTGCCGCTCTCGATGGCCTGTATGCAGTTCTGCAGCTTCGGAAGCATGCCGCCGCCGGCATTTCCCTCTTCAATAAAGAGCCTGGCCTCGCTCACCGTGAGCTCCGAGATCAGGGTCGTGGGATCCAGGGGATTCCTGTAGACACCTTCAATGTCGCTCAGGAAAACCAGTTTCTCGGCCTGCTCCGCCGCGGCAATGGCGCAGGCGGCGTCATCCGCATTGATATTGTAGGATTTGAAGTCCTTTTCGCCCAGACCGATCGGACAGATCACCGGGACGAAATCCTTCTCAATCAGAGTGTCGATGAGGCTGGTATCAACAGAGGTCACTTCCCCGACATACCCCAGATCCACTCCCGAATCCAGTATGCGCTTCCGCACCTGCAGCGTCCCCCCGTCCTTGCCGGAGATCCCGCAGGCTTTTACGCCGTTTTCTTCCATGTACTGCACGAGACCTTTATTGACCTTGCCGAGTACCATCTCGGCGATCTCCATCGTCGCGGCGTCCGTCACACGAAGACCGTTCACGAATTCCGGAGTGCCGCCGGACAGTTTGACCCACTTGCTGATCTCCTTCCCGCCTCCATGTACGATGATCGGTTTCATTCCCACGAGCTTTAAGAGGGCGACATCCTGGATCACGCTCTTCTTCAGTGCGGAATCCTTCATCGCAGATCCGCCGTATTTTACTACAATCTTTTTCCCAGAGAATTCACGGATGTAGGGCAGTGCCTCGATCAGCACGTCCGCCTTCTGGATCCACATCTCCATATTGTCCATCATCTGTTCCCCCTGCCTCTATGACCTGTAATCCGCGTTGATACTGACGTATTCATGAGTGAGATCGCAGCCCCAGGCTGTCGCAGACGCGCTTCCGCATTTCATATCTGCTATGCAGCGGATCTCGTCCTGTGACAGGATCTTCGTCGCATATTCCTCATCAAAGGGAAGCGGAACTCCGTTGTCATAGACCAGAAGCCTCCCGGCCGCGCTCTCCAGCACCAGAGAAACTCTTTCCGGATCAAAAACCACTCCCGAATATCCGAGCGCGCAGAGCAGCCTGCCGAAATTCGCGTCATGTCCTGCTATGGCCGCCTTCGTCAGAATAGATGACACAACCGACCTCGCCAGCGTCTTCGCGTCCTCCTTGGTGGCGGCATGGATGACGCTGCACTCGAAGAGGCAGGTGGCTCCCTCGCCGTCCTTCGCCATCACCTTTGCAATCGTCTCTGCCGTCTGATAAAGCCCCTCTGTGAAGAGGCGGTAATCCTCCCCTTCTTCCTCAATAGGGTTATTTCCTGCCAGCGCATTCGCCATGAGGATGCAGGTGTCATTTGTAGATGTGTCCCCGTCCACGGAAATCATATTGAAAGTATCCGGGACGACGGAAGAAAGCGCTTTCTGCAGCATTTCCTGAGAAATGGCGGCATCCGTCGTGAGGAAGCAGAGCATCGTGCACATATTCGGGTGGATCATGCCCGATCCCTTCGCACATCCGCCGATCGTGATCTCCGTTCCGTCTGTGAGTGTCACGGACACCGCGCATTCCTTCGGCACGGTATCGGTTGTCATGATCGCTTTTGCCGCATCGCGGCCGCCGCCCATTGTATCCGAAAGTGTCCCGGAAAGCTTCTTCACTCCCGAAAGAATCCGGTCGATGGGAAGCTGCTGACCGATCACTCCGGTAGAGGCAACAAGCACCTCCTCCGTCTTTGCGCCGATATAAGAGGCCGCTTCGCGGGCAGTCCTCTCACAGTATTCCATGCCCTCTTTTCCGGTACAGGCATTGGCGATTCCCGCGTTGACCACGACGGCCCTCCCGGTGCCCCGCTGCACAATTTCCTTATCCCAAAGAACCGGAGCCGCTTTCACGACATTGGTCGTAAAGGTTCCCGCCAGAACGCAGGGCACGTCACTTGCGATCATAGCCATATCGGCCCTGCCCGCCTTTTTTATTCCGGCCTCGCAGCCCGCCGCCTTGAAGCCCTTCGCCGCCGTCACACCGCCGGCAATCCTCGTCACACTCATTTTTAAGCCTCTCTTTCTGCTTACGACTATACAGTCACAGGAATTCTTCGTCCCGGATCAGAACGGCATCGGAATGCTTTTCAGTCCCGCCGTCTCGTCTGATCCGAACAGCAGATTCATATTCTGGACGGCCTGCCCCGCAGCACCTTTTCCGATGTTGTCGATCGCCCCCATCATGATCACGCGGCCGGTTCTTGCATCCGTCATAAATGCCACGTCCGCGTAATTGCTTCCCTTGACCCATCTGGTCTCGGGGACCTTTCCTTTCGGAAGCACCCTGACAAAGGGCTCGTCGCGGTAAGTCTCCTCATAAACTTCGCGGATTTCCTCTTCCGTCACGCCTGCTTTAAGCGAGGCATAGGCCGTGACCAGAATTCCCCGCTCCATGGGAATGAGGTGCGGTGTAAACTGAACGAGAAGTTCTTCCTCAGCCGCTTCCCCCAGCTGATCCTCAATCTCCGGAGTGTGTCTGTGTGTCGTCACGCCGTAAGCTTTCACCGTCTCATTGACTTCGCAGTAGAGGTTCGCCACCTTCGCCCCTCTTCCCGCGCCGGTTGTGCCGGACTTCGCGTCGATGATGACCGACTGCGGATCGATAAACCCGCCCTTAAGCATGGGTGCAATCGCCAGAATGCTGCAGGTGGGAAAGCAGCCGGGGTTGGCCACGAGCCGTGCTCCTTTAAGCTTCTCCCGGTTTCTCTCCGGCAGCCCGTAAACAGCTTCACCGAGAAACTCCGGGGAGGGATGGTGGATTCCGTACCATTTCTCATACCGCGCAGCGTCCTTAATCCGGAAATCCGCTGAAAGGTCGATCACTTTTGTCCTGCTGAGCAGCTCTTCGCTCATCTTCGATGCGCAGTAGCCCTGCGGAGTTGCGGTAAAGACCACGTCCGCGGCCGCGGCGAGCTCCTCCAGGTTGTCATCGAGACATCTTGCATCCACGAGCTCAAAGAAGTTTCCGTAAACTTCCGCATAAGGCTGATCCGCGTAAGTGCGGGATCCGAACCACACAATTTCCGCATCCGGGTGATTCAGCAGCAGACGGACCAGCTCCGCCCCTGCGTACCCGGTAGATCCGATGATGCCGGCTTTGATCATGTTTATTACTCCTCAAACCAATCGTTGATATAGACCACATAAGCGCTCCTGTTTATAAGATCCTGCAGCAAGCGCGGGTAAGCGGTTATCATTGTATTCCATCCTATAAAAAATGTAAAGCTCTCAATCATGCATAAATATACATCCGATTTGCATATTATGCAAGCCATAGTGACGAATTTCTACTTTTACGAAGAATATACGTTGCATATTTCCTGCATATGCTGTATACTTCGTAAACGGTTGAAAAACCTGTGCACTGTAAAGGGCAATACCTTTATAAAATAATGGAGGCATTAAGATTATTATGGCAAATGAAAAAGTAGTTCTTGCGTATTCCGGCGGTCTTGACACAACGGCGATCATCCCCTGGCTCAAAGAGAACTTCGGTTACGAAGTCATCTGCGTCTGCATCGACTGCGGACAGGGAAATGAGCTGGACGGTCTTGAAGAGAGGGCCCGCCTGTCAGGCGCCGCAAAGCTCTATATTGAAGATATCAACGATGATTTCGCGGAAAACTATATCATGCCCTGCGTCAAGGCCGGAGCTGTCTATGAGAACAAGTATCTTCTCGGCACGTCCATGGCCCGTCCGGCCATCGCGAAAAAGCTTGTGGAAATCGCGCGCAAGGAAGGCGCCAGTGCGGTCTGCCACGGCGCAACGGGAAAAGGCAATGACCAGATCCGTTTCGAGCTCGGCGTCAAGGCTCTTGCGCCGGATCTGAAGATCATCGCTCCGTGGCGCATGACGGATGTCTGGAAGTTCCAGTCCCGCGAGGACGAGATCGCTTACTGCAAGAGCAAGGGCATCCATCTTCCTTTCGATCACTCCGAAAGCTACAGCCGCGACAGGAATCTGTGGCACATCAGCCATGAGGGGCTTGAACTCGAAGATCCCGCCTCCGCTCCCAACTACGACCACATGCTGGTTCTTGGCGTGACCCCGGAGAAGGCTCCCGACAAAGCGGAAGAAGTGACGATGACATTTGAGAAGGGCGTCCCGACTTCGGTCAACGGCAAAAAGATGAAAGCGGCCGATATCATCCGCGAACTGAATGTCCTCGGCGGCCGGAACGGAATCGGCATCGTGGATATCGTCGAGAACCGCGTCGTCGGAATGAAGAGCCGCGGCGTCTATGAAACTCCCGGCGGCACGATCCTTATGGAAGCGCACGCGCAGCTCGAGGAGCTTGTGCTCGACCGCGCCACTCTCGAAGAGAAGAAGATTCTCGGCGAAAAGCTCGCCCAGGTTGTCTATGAAGGAAAATGGTTCACCCCGCTGTGCGACGCGATCAAAGCATTTGTGGATGTCACGCAGGAATACGTAACAGGTGAAGTGAAATTCCGTCTCTACAAGGGCAATATTATCAAGGCCGGCACGACTTCTCCCTACAGCCTCTACAACGAGTCCCTGGCCTCCTTCACCACCGGCGATCTCTATGACCACCACGATGCCAGCGGTTTCATCACCCTCTTCGGTCTGCCGCTGAAGGTCCGGGCGATGAAGATGCTCGAGGCCGGTGTGAAGAATCCTTATCAGTAAAACATTTCAGCAATACAGGGTGCATCATCGAGAGCGATGATGCACCCTGTCTGTTCAGAAGCTGAATTATGGTATGTGCAATGACAACAAAGGACAGCTGCATTCTGCCGGCATTTTCAAATGCTGACATAATGCAGCTGTCCTTAGCTGTCTTTCAATATAAATAAACTGGCGGCAAAAGCGGACAACTGCCGTTTGTCAGCATTTCAAATGTTGATAAACGGCAGTTGTCCGCTTTTGTCGTTCTTTATCTTGTGGACAGAAATTCATATTCGCGGATTCCCGCCTCGTCGGACGGATACTTCGCGATGTAGGCGGCCGCTTTTTGCTTCGCGGCTGCCCAGTCATGCTGCTGTTCATAGAGAACAATCTCGTTGAAGAGAAGGCCCTGACGGACACTGTCATCGTCGATGGCAAGCCCGGCCTGCACATTCTTGAGAGCGTTCTCATAATCTCCCTCCGCGATATCGCACAGCGCCAGACCATTGAATGCTCCGGCAGCCGTGCTCATATTGTTCGTGTACTGCCGGTAGAGAGCCCTCGCGTCCGCGATATCGCCGGTTGCCAGATAGACCTGTCCGAGGAGGAACACGGCCTTTCCGTCGTCCGGGTTCTGCCTGGTTGCCTGAATCAGCATCTCTCTGGCCTCCCTGTAATTCTGGAGGTAATAATTCACGAGTCCCTGCTCGTAATAATCCTCAGAGTCTTTGTTTGCCTCCGTAAGAGCCAGTTCCAGATACTGGGATCCGTCCCCGCTCCGGTCTGCGTCCTCATAAACCTGATAGATGTTGATGTACAGATCGTAGCCCGGATCCATGGCGACCGCCTGGTTGAAATCGTCTTTCGCTTCCTTGCTGTTGCCCAGTCTGAGGTTTAGCTTGCCCCGCAGGAACAGCGTCTCCGCGTCAGGGGATTTTAAGATCAGCGAGCTTAAGATCTCCATCGCCTTGTCGGTACGGCCCTGCCTCTCCCGGCACTGTGCCAGATAGAGACTGGTGTCCCGCTGGAAAGCTTCATCCTGGTTCTCCACATAAAGCAGGCTCTTCTCGAGGGAGATCGCGGCGTCCGAGTAATCCGCCCTGCTCATCTCGGAAAGTCCTTTTCCGCGGTAAGCCTCAGGAAGAAAATATCCGGCCTCAATCGCACTTTCGAAAAACCCTTCGGCCTCCTCAAAGTTCCCTGCCTCCAGGGCTTCGCAGCCTTTCGTATATGCAGTTTTCGCATCCATACGCGCACAGCCGCCGGTAAGCACAGCAAGAGCCGTCACCACGGCCGCCGCGGCTATCCGTCTTTTACGACTCAAGCACCAGACCCTCTTCCTTGATGACTTCGATGATTTCATCGACATACTTCTCACAGATCTCATTGGTCTTGGCCTCAACCATGACACGGATCTTGGGCTCCGTTCCGCTGGGGCGAAGCAGGATCCTGCCGTCGCTTCCGAGAGCGGCCGCCACCCTTTCGACCTCCGCTTTCAGTCTCGCATTTGCGGCCACTGCTTCCTTGTCCTGGACGCGGACATTCTTCAGCAGCTGAGGATATACCTTCATCTCTGAAGCAAGAATGGAGAGCGGGAGTTTCTTCTCGATCATGGTCTGCATCACCATGAGGGATGTGAGAATGCCGTCACCCGTCGTGGCGTATTTGCTGAAGATGATATGTCCGGACTGCTCGCCGCCGATGGCGTAGCCGTTCTCCATCATATTCTCAGCCACATACTTGTCGCCGACTGCAGTCTGCTGATACTTCATGCCATTTGCCTCAAGTGCCTTATAGAGGCCGAGGTTGGACATCACCGTGGTGACGACCATGTCATCATCAAGCTGCCCCTGCTCCCGCATGTACTTGGCACACATGAACATAATGTGATCGCCGTTCACGATATTGCCCTTCTCATCCACCGCCAGGCAGCGGTCCGCGTCGCCGTCATAGGCGAAACCGACATCCAGAGAATTATCCTGAACATAATTCTGCAGAGCCTCGATATGAGTGGAGCCGCAGCCGCGGTTGATGTTTGTCCCGTTCGGTGTGTTGTTGATCACGAACACTTTTGCCCCGAGTGCCTCAAAAACGCTCTTGGCGATGGCGGAGGAGCTGCCGTTCGCGCAGTCGAGTCCGACTCGCTTGCCTTTGAATCCGCGCGTAGGAATTGTCATCAGATAACCGATATAGCGGTTTCTGCCCGCGGAAAAGTCAATCGTGCTTCCGATTTTTTCACGGAGTGCATAGGGAATCTCCGGAATCCTTCCGTCGATATAGTCCTCAATCTTCTCCTCGATCTCCGGCTCGATCTTCTGGCCGTTGGCGCGCATGATCTTAATACCGTTGTCGTAGAACGGATTGTGGCTGGCGGAAATCATAATCCCGCAGTCAAATTCATTCGTGCGCACCGCATGGGAGACGGAAGGTGTCGTGGTGACGTGAAGCAGATAGACATCCGCTCCCGAAGCAGTGAGACCCGCGCAAAGTGCATCCTCCAGCATATAGCTGCTGCGGCGCGTATCCTTGCCGATCGCGACGGATGCGTGTCCGTCCTCATGCTGCATCCCGTAGTACCATCCGAGATACCGGCCGACCTTGAAGGCCTTCTCGGCCGTCAACTCCACATTTGCCTCTCCCCGGAAACCGTCTGTGCCAAAATACTTTCCCATAATACTGCCTCCTCTATAAAACCTGTTGTCAGTAACGAAATCAGGACCGCCTCTATATTCTTCAGGAAAAGAGAGGGGTCTTATACACTCCCCGGGAAATCAGGGAGACGAACTCGGCCTTGACCGCATCGCGGTCCTCCTTGTAAGTCACTCCGAACCAGGTGTCGTCCGTGGGAAGAACCTGTACTTCCGCGCCCCCCTTTACGACCAGGGAATCAATGATGTCCGGAAGCAGATACTCCTTCTTCAGCGGGTCTCCCGCATTATCGGAAAGAAACGACCTGAAGCCGCTCTCAAGAAGCTCTGTGAAGGACGGATACAGCCCCCACATGTTCATGGAGACGAGACTTGCCGTATCCAGGGGCTTAAGGCTTCCGTTTTCCTCCGCAGCCGCGCCGTCCTTCGTCTTCACGATGTTCTTTGTCTCGTGAATACCGATGAGAGAGCCGCCCTCACCAAGCTCGACGATTCCGCGGGTCACCCCTCCGTTGTCAGACAGAGTGTTTCCAAGAACAAAGCCTGCCATGAAGATCTTCTGGGCAGCGGATGATCCGGCGTCCGATCCGCTCACCAGGGCGTCATGAATGGCTTTGAAGCCTTTCTTGCCGTAATAATCATCCGCGTTGATGACACAGAAGGGCTCATTGATTACGTCCTTCGCGGCGAGAATGGCCTGTCCGGTTCCCCAGGGCTTAGTTCTCCCCTCGGGCACCGCGAACCCTGCCGGAAGCGCCGCAAGCTCCTGATAAGCGTAGGCTGTCTCAGTGACCTTCGTGATCCTGTCTCCGATCAGCTCACGGAAATCCTTGTCCAGATCCCGGCGTATAATAAACACCACCTTATTAAAACCGGCTTCGAGCGCGTCATGGATGGAATAATCCATCATGATCTCCCCGCTCGGTCCAAGGGGATCCATCTGCTTGATACCGCCGCCGTAGCGGCTCCCGATTCCTGCCGCCATAATCACAAGTGCTGTTCTGCGCATAAATATACCTCTCTTCCAAAAACAGCCGGCATTTCCTCTGCCTTACTTTCCCGCGAGCTTCTCAGCACGGTCGCTGGCTGTCAGCGCGTCTATGATTTCATCCAGGTCCCCATCCAGTATACTGTCCAGTCTGTGGGTCGTGAGATGGATTCTGTGGTCCGTCACCCTGGTCTGGGGAAAGTTGTATGTCCGGATCTTCTCGGAGCGGTCGCCTGTTCCGACCTGGCTTCTTCTTAAGTCCGCCCGCTCTTCGTTCAGTTCACGCTGCCTCCGGTCATAGAGCCTTGCCCGGAGAACCTTCAGCGCTTTCGCTTTGTTCTTGATCTGTGATTTCTCGTCCTGACAGGAAATGACGATTCCTGTCGGTATGTGCGTGAGTCTCACTGCGGAGTCCGTCGTGTTGACACACTGGCCGCCGTTTCCGGATGCCCTGAAGACATCGAACTTGCAGTCCTTCATATCGATCTCGACATCCACTTCCTCCGCCTCAGGCATGATCGCCACCGTGGCCGTCGAAGTGTGAATCCGTCCCCCGCTTTCCGTGGTCGGGATTCTCTGCACCCTGTGCGTGCCGCTCTCGTATTTCAGTCTGGAGTAGGCGCCTCTTCCTTCAATCTGGAAAGTGCACTCCTTAAAACCTCCGATTCCGCTCTCGTTTAAGGAAATCATTCCGCATTTCCAGCCATGCCTGTCCGCATAGCGCGTATACATCCTGTATAAATCCGAGGCGAAAAGCCCGGCCTCATCCCCGCCTGCACCGGCCCGGATCTCGACGATCACACTGCGGTCGTCATCCGGATCCTTCGGCAAAAGCAGGATGCGGAGCTCTTCCGTCAGCTGCTCCCGCTTTGACACGGCCTCCTCGTGCTCTTCTTTGAGAAGCTCGCGCATCTCCTCATCAGTCTCGGAGCGGAGCAGCTCCTCGCTCTCACTCACGGTTTTGACCGCATCCAGATAGGCCTCATAGGTATCGGCAATCGGCTGAAGCTCCGCCTGCTCTTTCATCAGGACCCGCACACGCGAAGCATCGCCCTGCGTCTCCGGCATGGCGAGCTCCTTAAGGATTTCTTCCTGTCTGTGACTGATTGCCTGCAGCTTATCAAACATAGTTCCACACTCCGATAACGGCCCGGTCAAGACCCGCCAGATCCTTCAGCACGGCCGCATCCCGAAAGCCCTCACTCTCCATAATGCTTTTCACATCGCTGCCCTGGTCAAAGCCGATTTCCAATGCGATACGACCTCCGTCTCGCAGATGACTTCCTGCTTCGCGGAGAATCCTCCTGTAAAACTCCAGCCCGTCCTCACTGCCGTCCAGCGCTGTCAAAGGCTCAAACTCCTTCACTTCCGCCTCCAGGCTGCCGATGACGCTGCTTCTGATATAAGGAGGATTTGCCGTAATGAGGTCAAAGCTTCCCTCAATGGATTCAAACAAGTCGCTTTTTACAAATGCCGCCTCCGCATGAAGCTGTTCCGCATTCTTCCGGGCACAATACAGCGCCTCTTCCGAGATGTCGCTTCCCGTTCCCTCAAGGCCTTCCGGACCTTCCAGAAGAAGTGTAAGAAGAATGCATCCGCTGCCCGTACACAGATCCAGGATGCGCATCATGGGCTTAAGATACGGAAGCACCGCCTCGATCAGGGTCTCCGTATCGAAGCGCGGAATCAGCACACCCCTCTGCACCAGAAAATCCCTGCCGTAAAACGGCGCCGTTCCCATGATGTACTGAAGAGGTTCTCTTGACATGCGCCTCTGCAGCAGGTGCAGATACTGCTTCATAGCCGCTCCGGGAAGCTCCGCTCCATAGGAGGCCGCCAGCTTCTCAATTGACATTCCGGACGCGAATAGAAGCAGCGCACGCGCATCATAATCAGCTCCGGGGACACCGGCTTTTCGAAGCATTCCCGTGCCTTCCGACAGGGCTTCCTTAAACGTCACGCTTCCTGCTTTCCCTGCCAGGCCTTCCAGTCAAAGACCGCTTCTACGGCAGTAATCGCCACCTCGCATTCCTTCTCATCCGGTTCCCGGGTCACAAGCTTCTGGAGCGCCAGCCCCGGCTTTACCAGCTGGTCGATGATGCCCCCCTCGTGGCAGCCCGCATAGCGGAGCAGCTCATAGGAGACGCCGGCGATGACAGGAATCAGAATGAGTCTCCACAGAAGCCTCCATAATCTCGACTTTATGTCAAAGAGGCCGAGAATCAGGAACGTAATGATGGAAATGCAGATGACAATAAGAAGAAAGCTGGTGCCGCAGCGTCTGTGCTGGCGTGAGCTCTTCATGACATTTTCAACCGTAAGGTCCAGATCATGTTCGATGCAGTTGATGCATTTGTGCTCGGCTCCGTGATAGGCAAAGACCGTCTGAATGTCTTTCATCCTCGAGATCAGGAACATGTAGAGAAGGAAAATGGCAAGTCTCAGAATCGCTTCCACAAAGTTGACGACCACGCCGGACGGAATGACGCGGCGCAGGAGTCCCGCGATCCAGTAAGGGAGCAGCATAAACAGCACAACGGAAAAACAGACGGAAAAGATCACCGTTCCCGTCATGAGCCACTTCCACTGCCTCTCTTCTTTCGCCTTCTGCTCCTCGGTCTTCTCGGCCGGGGCCTTGCCGCCTTCTTCTGTCTCGTCTTCCTCCACGGCCTGGTCCGCGGACCACATGAGCGAAGAGACTCCAACGACAAGTGAATCAATAAATGACACCACCCCGCGGAGGAGCGGAATCTTCCACACCGTTTCCCCGGGGATCACACTTCTGTAAGGGCGGACGACCAGGGCAATCTCCCCGTCCGGCTTTCTCGCCGCGATCGAGTAATTGCCTCCATTTCTCATCATGATGCCTTCTATGACAGCCTGCCCGCCGATTCCGGAATTCTTCTGCATATTCTATCGCAACCTCTGTATATACCCTTCAGCCTACGTAAAACGAAAGGGACGAGCTATGCCCGTCCCTGTAATTCCTGCGCTTTGTATCAGTTCTCGGCTCCTGCCTTGACACCGTACTTCCTGTTGAACGCCTCGATACGTCCGCGGGCCTGAGCAGCCTTCTGCTGTCCCGTATAGAACGGATGGCACTTGGAGCAGATTTCAACATGGATGTCCTTCTTTGTGGAACCCACTGTAAATGTGTTTCCGCAGTTGCAGGTCACTGTCGCCTGCTGGTAATTCGGATGAATACCCTCTCGCATTGTCTCTCACCTCTTTAATCTATAGAATGTTTCATCACTTTCCTATTTGTAAACAGCAACATGTATTCTAACATATCGATATCCTGTTTGCAATAGAGATTTTTCAGCTCTGCCACTTCTGCAGGATGGCGTTCACAACCTGCTCGTTGGTCGGATAATAAGCGAACGCATTGATAATCTGCTCAACCGACTCCTCCGCCTTGGCGCCGTTCATCCTGCGGTGCATGAGATCGACTGCTTTCTGCTCTTTCGGAGTCAGAAGAAGATCGTCGCGGCGGGTGCCGGACTTCACGATGTCGATCGCCGGGAAGATACGCCTCTCCTGCAGCTTTCTGTCCAGGATCAGCTCCATATTGCCGGTTCCCTTGAATTCCTCGTAGACAACATCGTCCATCTTGCTGCCCGTGTCGACGAGCGCCGTGGCCAGAATCGTGAGGCTGCCGCCTTCCCGCATATTCCTCGCCGCGCCGAAGAAGCGCTTCGGCATATAGAGGGCCGTCGGGTCCAGGCCTCCGGACAGCGTGCGCCCGCTCTGCGGAACAAGAATATTGTAGGCGCGGGTGAGCCTCGTGATGGAATCGAGGAGAATGATGACATCCTCGTGATGCTCCACGAGCCGCTTCGCCCTCTCGATCACCATCTCGGAGACGCGCCTGTGATGTTCGGGCAGCTCGTCAAAGGTGGAATAAATGATCTCGACGTTCTGTCCGCTGACGGATTCCTTCATATCCGTCACTTCTTCAGGTCTCTCATCGATAAGAAGTATGATGAGATTCGCCTCGGGATTGCCCTGAAGAATGGACTTGGCAATATCTTTCAGGAGCGTCGTCTTTCCGGCTTTCGGCGGGGAGACGATCATGCCTCTTTGTCCCTTGCCGATCGGGCTGATGAGGTCTACAATCCTCGTCGCCCTGGATCCGTCCGGCCGCTCCAGCTTGATCCTCTCATTCGGGAAGACCGGAGTCATATTCTCAAAGACCGAACGGTGTCTCGCTTCCTCGGCAGGTCTGTCATTGATCATCGAGACATGAAGAAGCGCACCGTACTTTTCACCCTGCGCGCGGTCCCGCTTTTTGCCGGTGATCATATCGCCGGTCTTCAGATTGAAGCGGCGGATCTGGGAGGGCGAAACATAGATATCTTCTTCACCCGGTAAAAAATTGTCACTTCGAAGAAATCCGAATCCGTCCTGCATGACTTCAAGAATTCCGCGAACAGCCTTCCCGGTATCGAGCTGCTTCTCGACTGTCTTCGCGGCCTCCGTCTGTCTCTCCGCCGCCTTTGCGGGATCCGGCTGCATCTCCGCCGCTTCAGAAGTCTCGCTCTGCCTGCTGTCAGGCATGGATGCTTCAGCGTTCGCTGCAGGAGCGGCCGCTTCCGGAAGCGGCTCCGGCTTCCCGGCACTCTCATCCGGCCCGGCCCCGGAAGCGGCTTTGCTCTCTTCGTTCTTTCCTTTGTCCCTGTTTGCCGTCTTCCTTCCGTAGGGTTTTGTCCGTTTTGAGGCTTTTTGGGCCGATGGTTTCTTTTCGGGCCTCTTCCTGTCAGGTTCCGGAACTGCAGGCTCCGAAGCTGAAGGCTCTGACTCTGAAGACTCCGAAACTGAAGATCCCAAAGCTGAAGGCTCCGCCTGGGAAGCCAGTGCTTCCTCGGCGCTGTCCAGCTTCAGCATCTCTTCAATCAGGTCCTGCTTCTTCATAGAAGCAGTCTTCCTGATTCCGCGCGCTTTTGCAAGCGCACGAAGATCATTCACATGAATCGTGAGGTATTGTTCCCTGGTCATAAAATTTTTCTTCCTGTGTTGGATTTTTGCAATCGCTTGCGCTTTTGACTATGAATCTGAGTGATGCTTAATGTGGATATGAATGCGGTTAACAGGACTTGAACCTGCACGTTAAAAACAACAGAACCTAAATCTGCCGCGTCTGCCAATTCCGCCATAACCGCGTG
>CACZQS010000219.1 GCA_902783325.1 uncultured Lachnospiraceae bacterium | reverse complement strand
TACACGCTGACGATCTCCATACGCGCTTTCTTCCCGGGCGGGGAAAAAACCTATTACCGGAGCGGCAAAAGAGATGACGCGGACGGATGGATGCTCACGCCGATCCTGGTATTCGCGGTTTTAAATATCGTGTTTGGTGTCTTCCCGGGCGGAATCATGGATTTTATAGGAAGAATCGCTTCAGGGTTGTAAGAAACGAGGTTTTTGACGATGACAGCGCTGATCATAGGGATTCCCTTTATTGGGGCGTTTATTACATATCTGGCCGGACGAAAAAACGAGCGGGCAGGGGACGTTCTGCTTGCGGCATTTTCCTGCCTTGTTTTCGTGCTCTCCGTGCTGCTGTTCTTTGGAAACGGCGCCGGTTTTGACCTGGACGGAATACTCGGGTTCGGGCTGCATTTTCAGACGGACGGCTTCCGGAAAGTCTACGCACTCGTCACGGCCCTTATGTGGGCGTTTACGTCGCTCTTTTCTTTGGAGTACTTTCAGGAGGAGAGGGAGAACATCGGAAGATATCGGTTTTTCGTTTTGCTGACGCTCGGGGCCACGGAAGGCGTCATGCTTTCGGCCGATCTCATGACGAGCTTTGTGTTCTTTGAGATCCTTTCCTTCACGTCCTTTACCTGGGTGATCCACGAGGAGACGCGGGAGGCAATACGCGCGGGCTATACGTATCTCTTTATCGCGGTGATCGGCGGTCTGGTGCTCTTAATGGGCCTCCTTCTTCTTATGCACAGTGCGGGGACGCTGCGCTTCGACCTCCTGAACGAGGCGGTCCGGTCGGTATCGTCCGGCAGCGGAAAACGGGAAGTGTTTGCCGGAGCGATCTGCATTCTTCTCGGCTTCGGGGCGAAGGCGGGCATGTTCCCCGTCCACGTGTGGCTTCCGAAAGCGCATCCGGTGGCGCCGTCGCCGGCCTCCGCACTGCTCAGCGGAATTCTCACCAAGGTCGGCATTTACGGCATCCTGATGACTTCGCTCACGGCACTGTTCGGAAACCGCGGATACGGACTGGTGATTCTTCTTCTCGGACTCATCACGATGGTGCTCGGAGCCGTGCTCGCGCTTTTTTCCGTGAATCTCAAGCGCACGCTTGCCTGCTCGTCAATGTCCCAGATCGGGTTTATCCTGACGGGAATCGCGATGTACCTGCTGCTTACTTCCTATGGGAGCGAAGAGGCCGCCGTCACCGCGCTCCCCGGCCTCATGCTGCATATGGTGAATCATTCCCTGATCAAGCTGGCGCTCTTTATGCTCGCCGGCGTCGTCGTCATGAATCTGCATGAGCTGGATTTCAATGTCATCCGAGGTTACGGAAGAAAGAAACCGCTCCTGATGGTTTCCTTCGCTCTCGGAGCGCTGGGGATCAGCGGCGTGCCGCTCTTTAACGGCTATATCAGCAAGACACTCCTCCACGAAGGGATTGTGGAAGGGATCCATGAGTGCGGGAACCTCGCCGGACTCCTTCATGCAGCCGAGTGGATCTTTCTCATATCCGGCGGCATTACCTTCGCTTATATGCTGAAAACATTCCTGTGCGTATTTGTGGAGCGAAACGAGGATGCCGCAAAACAGGCGGAATATGACGAAGACAAAAGAGGTGCAAACTACTTAAGCACTTGTGTGATTTTCCTCTCCGCCCTTCTGTGCGCCGTTCTCGGGCAGCCCTTTGTGACGCTGAGACTTGCGGCCTTTATGACGGGGAATGAAGAGATCCTTCATTTCAGTGCCTTTTCGCTCACGAACCTGAAGGGCGGTCTCATATCGCTCACGATCGGTGCGCTGCTCTACGGGATTATCGTCCGGCACGTGCTCATGAAGGAAAGAAGATATCTGAACCGCTGGCCCTCTTCCCTGGATCTGGAAGAAGGATTTTACCGCCCCTTCCTCACAGGATTCCTGCCTTTTGTTTTCGGACGGATTGCATCTGTCTTCGGGGAGAACAGAATCCTGAAGCCTCTTGCCAAAGGAGTTGTTTTTGCGGGCCTGCTGATCGGGCGCGTGCTGGTCACGAGCACCGACGCGCTGCTTGTGCTCCTGCACGGGACGATTTTCCGGGCGAGAAAGGCACGCCGCATCGAGGAGAACCGCCCCGGCTTCGCGCGCGTATTCAGGGAGGAAGTGATGATCGGCGCAAGACCGCTCACGCAGACTCTCTCCTTCGCGCTTATGATGACCTGCATCGGCATCCTGCTGGTGCTCGGAACACTGATCGTGCTGATGGTGATGCACTGATATAAGAAAGGAAAACCTGACAGGGGCAGCCCCTTATGTCAGCTTAAAAGATGAAAACGAATCAGATCTGGAAAATATACGGGACCGATTATAAGGAAATGACAAAAGCGCTGCTTGATGCGGCGGACTTAAAGGGCTGCATTTATGAAAAAGCCCGCAGGAAATTCGGAAGCTCTGCGGAAGAGGAGACAATGCACGGCATCGCGGTCGGAATCAAGCCGAATCTCGTTACGGCTTCACCTGCGGAGTTCGGGGCGACGACGCATCCGGAGATTGTTGCGGGGATTGTGGAATATCTTCAGGAGAACCGTTTTTCGAATCTTCTCATCGCGGAGGGATCCTGGGTCGGGGACAGGACTGAGGAGGCGTTTCGGTACTGCGGATACAATGAGCTTTCCGTGAAGTATCAGGTTCCTCTTGTTGACACGCAAAAAGAGAGCTCTCACAGCGTGAACTGCTCCGGTCTCAAGCTGCAGATCACGGATGCGGCGGACAGGATCGATTTTTTAATAAATGTCCCGGTGATGAAGGGTCACTGCCAGACCAAAGTGACCTGCGCCCTGAAGAACATGAAAGGCCTGCTGCCGAACGCGGAAAAGTCCCGCTTTCACCGCATGGGTCTTATGAAGCCGATCGCGCATCTGAACACCGGGATTCATCAGGATTTTATCGTCGTGGACCATATCTGCGGGGATCTGGATTTTGAGGAGGGCGGCAATCCGGTCATAAGGAACTGCATTATGGCCGCCGCGGATCCGGTGCTCACGGACAGCTATGTCTGTTATCTCATGCAGTATTCGACGGACGAGGTGCC
>CACZQS010000218.1 GCA_902783325.1 uncultured Lachnospiraceae bacterium | reverse complement strand
GCCGCGTATAAAAACACATGAGCACCTGCTCATGTGTTTTTTATACTCTTTTGGAGAGCGCATCATTGATTTGGTTGTCAAAAGTAGTGCGAAGGAAAATTGTATAGTGTATTCATTCAGCTTATTTCTTGAGCACGCCGTCCCACTTCTCCTCGCAGTACCGGCAGCGGTACACAGGCTTGTCGTCGCTGTCCTCGGCGAGAATAAAGATCTGGTCGAGCCCCTGCTCTATGGAAGTGATGCAGCGGGGATTCTTGCAGCTGATGACATTAGTGACCTGCTTCGGAAGCTTCAGATGCTTTTTCTCGATAATCTTCCCGTCCTTTATGACGTCAACCGTGATGTTGTGATCGATGAAGCCCAGGACATCCAGGTCGAGGAAATCCACGGGACAGGAGACCTTGATGATGTCCTTGCGGCCCATCTTGTTGGACTCGGCATTTTTAATGATCGCAACCGTGCAGTCCAGCTTACCGAGCTTCAGGTAGCGGTAGATGGTCATCGCGTGCCCCGCCTCGATATGGTCGAGGACGAATCCTTCTCCGAGCGCGCCTATACTGAGTGAATTCTTGTATTCTTTCATGCGTCCACCTCGATTCCCATAAGCGTGAGGATGAGTGCCATCCTCGCGTAGACACCGTATTTGGCCTGACGGAAGTAGCAGGCCCGCTCGTCGTCATCCACATCGACGGAGATCTCGTTGACGCGGGGGAGCGGATGCAGGACGATCATGTCGGAAGGCGCGAGGGAAAGCTTCTCGCGGTCCAGGATATAGAAATCCTTCATTCGGACGTAATCCGCCTCGTTGAAGAAGCGTTCCTTCTGGACTCTTGTCATATAGAGGACATCGAGACCGCTCATGGTCTCTTCGTCCAGCTTTACCACTTCGGTGAAATGAATCCCTTTTGCCTTCATTCCGTTGCGGACATAGCTGGGAACGCGGAGCTCCTCCGGCGAGATCAGAACAAAGGAGATGTCATCATAGCGGGAGAGAGACTCGATGAGAGAGTGGACGGTACGGCCGAATTTCAGGTCGCCGCACAGCCCGATCGTCAGGTGCTCAAGACGTCCCTTTAAGGAGCGGATCGTCAGCATATCGGTCAGGGTCTGTGTCGGGTGCTGATGGCCGCCGTCTCCGGCGTTGATGACCGGGATGGAGGACTTCAGTGAAGCGACCAGCGGCGCGCCCTCCTTGGGATGCCGCATGGCGGCAATGTCGGCGTAGCAGGAAACGATGCGGATGGTATCCGCGACAGACTCACCTTTCGCTGCGGAAGAAGAATTCTCAGAATGAAAACCCAAAACTTTGCCACCTAAGTTCATCATGGCCGCTTCGAAACTCAGTCTCGTTCGGGTGCTCGGCTCATAGAACAAGGTGGCAATGCGTTTTCCGTCACAGATGTGACTGTATTTTTCCGGATTCTCTTCGATCTGGTTGGCGAGGTCAAGCAGCTTTTCCGTCTCCTCGACGGAAAAATCCAGGGGACTCATCAAATGTCGGATCGCCATGGTACCTCCTTATAATCCTTATATCAGTCTGAATTCGTTAGCGAGTATAATATAAGTCAGTGCCGATTGCAAGAGGAGAGTGAATCAGATATAAACTTGTCTTTACAGAAAAGACTATATATAATGAAAACTATTGAAGAAAAGGAGGGACGGTTATGGCGGTCACCACGTTTGCGGCAATCGATATCGGATCCTACTATGTAAACATCGAGATTTTTCAGCTGTCGAAGAAGACGGGACTGAAATCGCTTACCCGCGTCCGGCAGAATATCGAGATCGGGCGGGACACCTATGCCCTTCATAAGATCACGATGGAGAGGATTACGGAGCTCACGGACATCCTCAAGGATTATACCCGGATCATGAAGGAATATGGTGTGAGCGGGTACCGCGCGTGCGCAAAATCGGCGCTTCGGGAGGCCGATAACCGCTATCTTGTGGTGGATCATGTTTACAGGGCTACAGGGATACGCATCGATGTGCTCTCCAATTCCGAGCAGAGATTTCTCGGATACAAATCCATTGCCTCCAAGGGAGAGGAATTCCAGAAGTTCATTGAGAAGGGCACGGCCATCGTGGATGTGGGAGGAGGAAGCATCCAGATCTCCCTATTTGACAAGGATACTCTTGTCACGACCCAGAACATCCTCCTCGGTTCGCTGAAGATCCGGGAGCGGCTCGGCTCCTTCGAGCATGAGACCGTGCATTATGACCAGCTCGTGGACCAGCTGATCCGCAAGGACCTTCTGAACTTCAAGAGGATGTACCTCAAAAACCGGAAGATCGAGAGCATCATCCTGGTGGGAGACTACTTCACCAACCTGATCTTCCAGAACCGGAGCGACGTCAACAAGACGGAGAGCAAAGAGGAATTCATGATCTGGTACGATCATGTGGTGAGCCGCTCGCCCCGCGATATCGCGGAGGAACTCGGCATTTCCTCGGAGATGTCCACCGTGCTCATCCCGATGGCGGTCCTCTACAGGAGACTGATTGAGGTGCTGGAGGTCGAGACGATCTGGCTGCCCGGAATCCAGCTCACCGACGGTATCGCTTACGACTACGGCGAACAGAAGCGCATCATCCGCTCAAACCATGATTTTGAGCAGGATATTCTGGCAGCCGCGAAGAATATATCGAGGAGATACGCGAGCAGCAAGGCCCACAACGACGCGCTGGTCAGCGCGGCGGATGCGATCTTTGACGTTGTCCGGAAGACGAGCCGGCTGAGCCTAAGGGACAAGCTCCTTCTCCGCGTCGCCTGTTATCTCCATGACTGCGGGAAGTACATCTCCCTCGTCAATGTGGCGGAGTGCTCCTACAACATCATCATGTCCACCGAGATCATAGGCCTGTCCGAGAGAGAGCGGAGAATCATCGCCAACGTCGTCCGCTATAATACACAGAACCTCGGGTACTACAAGCCGATGGGGACGGCCGACGGCCTGGATATTGAGGACTACATGCTGGTGGCCCAGCTCGCCGCGATCATGCGGATCGCGAACTGCCTGGATCAGAGCTACCTGCAGAAGATCGAGGAGATGAGCGTCACACGCAAGGACGACGAGCTTGTCATAGCCGTATCCACGAAAGAGGAGTACACGCTGGAGAAAGGCATTTTCCATGAAAATGTCGACTTCTTCGAAGAAATTTTCAACCTGAGACCTGTTCTGCGCATAAAAGGCCGGAGGTGACCGTATGGAATTGAGAGCGAGCGAACATTTTTATAACCGGGAGCTTTCCTGGCTGCAGTTTGACAGAAGATGCTTAAGTGAGGCCAGGGACACAAAGATTGTCCCGCTCTTTGAGAGGCTGAAATTCCTGTCCATCACCTCGTCGAATCTCGATGAGTTCTTTATGGTGCGCATCGCATCGCTGAAAGACCAGGTGCATGTCGGCTACAAGGGCGTCGACATCGCGGGAATGACTCCCGAGATGCAGCTCAAAGAGCTGACGGAGCAGGTGCACGAATTTGTCCACGAGCAGTATCAGACTTATAACCGCTCTCTGGTCCCGGCTCTGAAGAAGGCCGGTCTGGAGGTGATCCGGAATCACGAGGCCTTAAGCAAGAAGCAGAGCGCATTTCTCGACAAGTATTTCGAAGAGGCGATCTATCCGGTTCTCACGCCTATGGCACTGGACTCCTCAAGACCGTTTCCGCTCGTCCGGAACCGCTCCCTCAATATCGGCGCGCTGCTCTCGGCGAAGGAAGACGGCGGGAAGCTGAGAGGAAAGGGCAAGAAGAAAAAGGACGTGCAGGAATTTGCGACGGTGCAGGTGCCGTCGGTCCTTCCGCGGATCGTCTCTCTTCCGGATGCCCCTGACGGGCACAAGGTCGTGATCCTCCTTGAGGAAGTGATCAAGAAATATATCGGCGTGCTGTTCCAGCACTATGTCGTGGACTGCACCTGTACATACCGCGTGATGAGAAATGCCGACTTCGAGATCGACGAGGACGAAGCGGAAGACCTGATGCTCGAGATCCAGAAACAGCTGAAAAAGCGTCAGAGAGGCGAAGTGATCCGCCTCGAGATCGAGGAGAGCGCGGACAAGAGGCTGCTGAAGATTCTGAAAAAAGAGCTGGAGATCGAGGAGGACGGGATCTACTATATCAACGGTCCGATTGATCTGACCTTCTGCATGAAGATGTATTCCCTTCCGGGCTTTGACAGCTACAAGGAGCCGCCCTACACGCCGGCTCCGGTAAAGGAATTCATGCAGGATGAGGACGTCTTTGCGGCAATCCGCAAGAAGGACATCCTGGTCCACCACCCCTATATGACCTTCGACCCCGTCGTGAATTTCGTCAAGCAGGCGGCGAAGGATCCGGACGTGCTGGCCATCAAGCAGACTCTGTACCGCGTGAGCGGCAATTCCCCGATCATTCAGGCGCTGGCGCAGGCTGCGGAGGCCGGCAAACAGGTCATGGTGCTCGTGGAGCTGAAAGCCCGCTTCGACGAGGAGCACAATATCGCGTGGGCGAAGATGCTTGAAAAAGCGGGCTGCCACGTGATCTACGGACTGCTCGGCCTCAAGGTGCACAGCAAGATCACGATGGTGGTGCGCCGCGAGGAAGAGGGAATCCGGAGATATGTGCATCTCGGAACAGGAAACTATAACGATTCCACTGCGAGACTGTACACGGACCTGGGGCTCTTTACCTGCGACGACGCCATAGGCAGGGATGCGACCGCTGTCTTCAACATGCTCTCGGGATATTCCGAGCCGGAGAGATGGTATAAGCTGATGGTGGCCCCGATCTGGCTGAAGAATGATTTCCTGAAGCTGATCCGGAGGGAGAGCGCCAAGGCGTCTTCCGGGGAGGAGGCATTTATCCGGGCCAAGATGAATTCCCTGTGCGACCCGGACATCATCCAGGCACTCTATGAGGCGTCAACTGCCGGCGTAAAGATCGATCTGCTCGTCCGCGGTATCTGCTGCCTGAAGACCGGGATTCCGGGCATATCGGAGAACATCCATGTGCGGTCGATCGTCGGGAACTTCCTCGAACACTCCAGGATCTTCTGGTTCCACAACGGCGGCGACGACGAGTTCTTCATGGGCTCCGCGGACTGGATGCCGAGGAACCTGGACAGGAGAGTGGAGATCGTGTTCCCTGTCGAACAGGAGGATCTCAAGAAGGAAGTCGCGCAGATTCTGACGACGGAATTTGAGGATAACGTCAAGGCTCATATCCTGATGAGTGACGGATCCTATGAGAAGATTGACAAGCGGGGCAAGACGCTCGTCAATTCGCAGGCGCTGTTCTGCGAAGCGGCCTGGGCGGCGGTGCCGAAGCGGAAGAATCCGGCAAAAACGAGGCGCTTTAAGCCCGCCTCACTGAAAGAGTCCTGAACCATTTTTATAGGGGAGTATAGAAGAATGCATTATGATTATCTGATAGTCGGCGCGGGTCTTTTCGGGGCCGTGTTTGCCCATGAGATGAAGGAGAAGGGGAAGCGCTGCCTCGTCATCGACAAGCGCAGCCATATCGCCGGAAATGTTTACTGCGCGGAGGAGGAAGGTATCCTCGTGCACCGGTACGGGGCCCATATTTTCCACACCTCGGACGAGAAGGTCTGGAAGTACGTGAACCGTTTTGCCGCCTTCAACCATTACATCAACAGCCCGATCGCGGTTTATAAGGACGAGACCTATAACCTGCCTTTCAATATGAACACCTTCTCAAGGATGTGGGGAATACGCACACCTGCGGAGGCGAAGAAGATCATCGCGGACCAGATCGCGGACCTTCACATCGGGGAGCCGAAGAACCTGGAGGAGCAGGCCCTGTCCCTGGTGGGAAGGGATGTGTATGAGAAGCTTGTCAAGGGGTATACGGAGAAGCAGTGGGGGAGAAAGTGCACGGAGCTTCCGGCCTTTATCATCCGCCGCCTTCCTCTGCGCTTTATCTATGACAACAATTATTTCCCGGATCCGTACCAGGGGATTCCAGTGGACGGCTACACGGCGCTGACCGCGAGACTCCTCGAGGGGACCGACGTGCTTCTTGATACGGAATACCGCGATTTCGTGAAGGCCAATCCCGATGCGGCCGATAAGACGGTCTACACGGGCATGATCGACGAATTCTACGATTTCCGTTTCGGGCATCTGGAGTACCGGAGTGTCCGCTTCGAAGACGAGCACCTTGATACCGATAATTATCAGGGAAATGCCGTCGTCAACTACACGGAAGCGGAGATCCCTTACACCCGGATTATCGAGCACAAGCATTTTGCTTTCGGGAAACAGCCGACCACGATTATCTCAAGGGAATATCCGAGCGAGTGGAAGGAAGGCGCGGAGCCCTATTATCCGATCAACAACGAGCGGAACAATGCGCTCTATGAGAAGTACAAGGCATTTGCGGACCAGGAGCCTTCCGTGATCTTCGGAGGGAGACTCGGCACGTACAAGTACTACGATATGGACAAGGTGATCGCGGCGGCGCTCGAAGCCGCCGGAAAAGAAAGCTGAGGGACTTTGTCATGGCTGAGAGCTTTGTTCTTCACGGTGCGGTGATCTACAGCAGGGATCTTAAGAATATTGCTGCCTTTCCGAGTGCCTGGGTCGTCTGTGACGGCGGCATTTCCAAAGGTGTCTTTGAGACACTTCCGGACGAGTACCGGGACCTGCCTCAGACCGATTTCGGGAATAAGCTGATCATGCCGGGATTGACGGACCTGCACGTTCACGCGCCGCAGTATCCCTGCCGCGGCAATGGGATGGACCTGGAGCTGCTTGACTGGCTGGATCAGTATATCTTCCCGGAGGAGTCGAAGTACAAGGATCTGTCCTATGCAAAGAAGGCATACAGTCTTTTTGCGGAGGAGATGCGTAAGGGTCCGACTACGCGGGCCTGCGTCTTTAGCACGATTCATCCCGAAGCGACGTCCGTTCTCATGGATCTGCTGGAGGAGACCGGACTTCGCACTTATGTCGGAAAAGTCAATATGGACCGCAATTCGCCGGACTATTATACAGAGACGACGGAGGAGTCCGCCGCCGCGACGCGCTCGTGGCTTGAGGCCGTGAAGGCGGCCGGCTACTCCCGCACGCGGCCGATCATCACGCCGCGGTTTACTCCTACCTGCACGAGAGAGCTCATGTGCGCCCTCGGGGAGCTGGCGAAAGAATACGACATCCCCGTGCAGTCGCATTTGTCCGAGAATTTAAGCGAAATCAGCTGGGTGAAGGAGCTGGAAAGTGATGTCTCCTGTTACGCCGACAGCTATGAAAAGGCGGGGATCTTCGGTGAGCACACCCCATGCGTCATGGCCCACTGCGTGTGGTCCGATGACGAAGAACTCTCTCTCATAAAGAAGCGGGGCGTCTTCATCGCGCACAGCCCGGAATCCAATATAAACTTAAGCTCGGGGGCCGCCCCTGTCCGGCGCTTCCTGGATATGGGCCTTCACGTGGGACTGGCTTCGGATGTGTCCGCCGGTTCCACAACCTCTATGTTTTCTGCGATGAGAAATGCCGTCTACGCCTCAAAGCTCCGCTGGAGACTGATGGACCAGTCGCTCCGGCCGCTGACCTTCCAGGAGGTATTCTACCTTGCCACGAAGGGCGGAGGCGCTTTCTTCGGAAATGTGGGCAGCCTCGAGGCGGGATACGAGTTCGACGCCGTCGTCCTCGATGACACCCCGTTTCTCACTTCGAGAGAAGATGAGACGGTGCTCCACCGCACCGAGAGGGCGGTCTATCTCGCCGACCAGCGGGACGTGGCGGCCAAGTACGTCGCGGGTCGCCGTGTATTCTGAACAAAAATAGATTTACAGGATGTAGAAAATGGAATTTACGAGAAAGAAGCAGGTAATCCCTGAAACAAATGACGAAGAGCTCCGGCGCAGACTCCTGAACTGGCCGGACTGCTATTACAGGGAGCGGGATCCCAAGGTCCGGCTCCGGCTTCTCGATGAAGCGGACAAAGAAGAACTGACACCGGAAGAGAACGTGGTGCGGCGGGAGCTCTATGAGATCCGCTACCCGAAAAACGGCCCCGTAAAGGATACATACCTGAGGGCATGGATGAACCTGAGATTTATCCTGACCCAGAAAAGCAGCCTGTTTTCGAGAGGAATGAACCCGAAACAGGTCATGAAGGAGCTGGACCTGATCGGCTTTGACCGGCTGGGTGAAGATGCCTCCTACCGCGCGCTTCTCTACCAGGAGCTCTATCATCTCGGCATGCTGTATGCGTCGCTCTGTACGGAGGACAAGAATTACACCTCGCTCATCTTCGGGCTGGGATCCTTAAGCGAAGAGAAGCTGGCACTGAAGATCGGTGCGGAGTTTCAGGATATCGGGGTGCGCGTGATCGAGCTGTCTAAGGTTGATGAGAAATACCGCCTGTGGACGGATGCCCTGACCGCGGCGTACTGCGATCTGTTCCCGGAATATGAGAATATGGTGAAAAGCTGAAATCAGTTGGTGAATGCGAAGCATGAACTTACTGAATTCGTATCCGACAACTGTGTGTCGGGACAGATATTTGTTATAAGAGGAGGGAGTAACAATGATTGACGGAAGAATCTATAACTTTTCGGCGGGTCCTTCGATGCTGCCGGAGGAAGTACTGCTTAAGATACAGGCGGAGCTTCTGAACTGCCAGGGGAGCGGCATGTCCGTTCTGGAGATGAGCCACCGCTCGAAGGTCTATGACGACATCATAGGCGCCGCTGTTCAGAACGTGAAGGACGTGCTGAATGTGCCGGACAACTACAAAGTGCTGTTCCTTCACGGAGGAGCTTCCGGCCTCTTCGCGGCCATTCCGATGAACCTGGGAACGAAGAGCGGCATCGCGGACTATATCGTCAGCGGCAACTTCTC
>CACZQS010000217.1 GCA_902783325.1 uncultured Lachnospiraceae bacterium | reverse complement strand
GATCTCCTGATCCGCATACTTGCTGAGATCTTTTTCATAAACATCAGAGACGAGGCTGGCCGGGATGAATACTCTGGTATCTTCCACGAGTACGGTCAGACCGCCTGTAAGAACCTGGGAAACCTTGGCGGTAAGCACTTCGCCGTTGTTGAAAGCTTCTTCAATGCGCTTGTTGCCCTTCTCCTGAGCGAGACGCTTATAAGTGAGGATGACTTGTCCTTCTCCGTCATTAACCTTCAGCACCTTCACTTCGAGCTTATCACCCGGATTCAGTTTCGTCGTCAGGTCTACGTTCTCGTTGCTGAATTCTTCTTTCGAAAGAATGCCGTCAGACTTGTAACCGATGTTGAGATAGGCAACATCCGGTTTCACATCGAGAACAGTACCTTCAACGACCTCTCCATTTCTGATTGTTTTGAAATTCTCGTTGAGCATCTGTTCAAAGCTCTGCTCTTCTGACATGTAGTGAAACCTCCTGGATAAGAATATTAGGGGTGGACGCCCCGGCAGTAATTCCTATTCTGTCCTCTCCCGAAAACCGTATCCCATCCAGATCGGCCGTAGTTGAAACAAAATAAGTCCGGCTGCACTGACTTCGGCATATGTCATAGAGCTTCTGTGTATTGGAGGAGTGCTTTCCTCCGATCACAAGCATCACATCCGATGCCGCCGCCAGTTCCATTGCTTCTATCTGCCTTTCGCGCGTTGCGCCGCAGATGGTATTAGTAACTACTACATGATACCCCAAACTTTTTATGATTTCAACTAGTTCTTGAAATTTGTGGAAATTGAACGTGGTTTGGGAAACAATACATAGCGGAACATCCTTTGAAAATGCCAACAAACCCACGTCTTCCGCGGTTTGAACGACCTCGCACTCTCCCTTGGCCCACCCCCTGATTCCGGTCACTTCCGGGTGGTGCGGGTCCCCTATAATGACGACGGGATGCCCCAGATGACTCTGTTCCATCACAATGTCATGAATTTTTCTGACAAATGGGCAAGTTGCGTCTACAACTCGAAAGCCGGATTCTTCGAGCTCATTCTGCATTTTTCTGGATATCCCGTGGCTGCGGATGACGACCGTGGAATCCTGGCCGATCCTCTTTCCGTCATCCGCGCAGATAAAGTTCTCGTCTATGATCCGGACTCCTTTTTCCGCGAGGTCCTCCACCACTGTTTCGTTGTGAATGATAGGCCCGAGGGTATAAACATTCCCCTCTCTTTCCGCTTCCTCATAGACAAGATTGACGGCCCGCTTCACGCCGAAGCAGAATCCCGCGCTTTTTGCAATCGTTACAGTCATTTCACGAATCCCCTTCATCAACGTTTTATAACTCCGCGAGAGCCCGCGCGCAGGCCGCTGCCGTGCACCAGGCGATCTGAAGATTGTATCCGCCGGTATAGGCATCAAGGTCAAGGACTTCGCCTATGCAGTAGAGGCCCGGACAGCTTTTTGCTTCCATCGTCCGCGGGTCGATCTCCTTCACGGCGATTCCGCCCTTCGTGATGACCGCTTCCCCGAAGCCCCTTAAGGACACGATGGTCAGCGGAAATTCCTTTGTTGCGTGAATGAGCCTCCCCCGGGCTTCCTTCGTGAGATCGCAGCACCTTGTTTCCTCGTCGATGCCCGCGATCTTCGGAATGACCTGCTGCATTTTCGAAGGATAAAATTCATGAAGGACATTCTTCAGTGCCTTTTTGGAGTTCTCCTGAAAAACCCTCACAAATCGCGCGTCCAGCTGCTCCTCGCTCACAGCCGGCTTCAGATCCAGTCTGGTCACCAGCTCTTTTTGTCCGATGAGCGGGCCGATTCTGGCGCTGGCACTTAGGGCGAGCGGACCGCTGATTCCGAAATGCGTAAACAGCATTTCCCCGAATCCGCCAAACACTTCCTTTTTGCCGGAGCGGACGGTCATGGCGACATTTTTCAAAGAGAGTCCCTGAAGATCTTTTACGTACTCCTCTTTGCAGTTAAACGGCACCAGCGAAGGATAGAGCTTTGTGACGGAAAGCCTGAGTTTCTTTGCAAACTGATACCCGTCGCCGCAGGCACCCGTAGAGGGATAAGACAAGCCGCCCGTCGCAAGAATCACGGCATCGGCCCGGATGATGCCTCTTCTCCCGCTCTGCACATAGGAAATGCCGGCTGCCCTGCCGTCCTCAGTGAGGATATCCGTGACCTTCGTATTAAGGAGCACGCGCACCTTTCCGGCCTTCAGCCTCTTCTCCAGCATGGCGATCACGTCGGAAGAATGATCGGAAGCGGGAAATGCCCGCCTGCCTCTTTCCACCTTTGTCCTCAAGCCCCAGGATTCAAACAAATCAATCACATCGCGGCTTGTGAGGGCGTCCGAGGCGCTGAAAAGGAATTTCGGATTCGTCAGGACGTTTGACCGGAACTCCTCGGGCGTACAGTCATTTGTAAAATTGCACCGCCCCTTGCCGGTGATGAAGAGCTTCTTGCCGAGCTTCTCGTTCTGTTCGATCAGCGTGACCCCAATGCCCGCTTCGGAGGCAAGGGCGGCTGCGAACATCCCGGCCGCGCCGCCTCCCACTATGACGGCGTTCACTTTCCCGCGCTCCTTTCACGTGCCAGCCTCATGATCCGTTCCGTAACCTCTTCTATGGTCATGTCGGAGCTGTCCACGACCACCGCGTCCTCAGCCTGCGTCAGAGGCGAGTTCTCACGGTGCATGTCGCGGTAATCTCTCTCAATGATGTCTTTCTCAATTTCTTCAAGAGACGGAATCTCATCCGAAGAGGTGCCGGAAGCGGCCGCCCTCTCGAGAAGCTCTTTATAGCGTCTCTCGGCTCTTTTATAGGAGCTGGCCGTGAGGTAGATCTTCAGCTCCGCATTCGGAAGGACCACTGTCCCGATATCGCGGCCGTCCATCACCACCGGCGTCGTCTCCGCCAGCTTCTGCTGCAGCTCCACAAGCTTTGCGCGGACCTTGGCGTTGACCGAGCTCTTGCTCGCCATGTCTCCCACCGCCTCGCTTCTGAGGCTGGCCGTCACGTCTTCGCCATTTAGGAATACATGCTGCGCCCCGTCCTTATGGGCGATGGAGATATCGGCTTCTTCGCAGGTTCTCTCGATTCCGGCTTTATCGTCGGCGCTGATGCCCCTTTGCAGCATAAAGAGGGCCATCGCCCTGTACATCGCGCCCGTGTCCACATAGATACTGCCGAGTGCGGCCGCCGCCGCCTTGGCTATGGTGCTCTTTCCGGCTCCCGCCGGTCCGTCAATCGCAATATTCATCGGCTTCGCTTCCTTTCCCTTCCTTTTCTGCCCCCGATCTATGATCGGGGGAGCCCGTCGCGGCTCCTAAGCGACTTCAGAATTTCTCCATCAGGAGATATTTCCTTAAGGAGAAATTACCTTAAGCCGGAAGTCCTCGTAATCATAGCATCTTTTGGCAATACTGTGCAATGTATGAAGTGATTTGGCTGTCAAAAGTAATGCAAAGGATGCTTCACTTTTTACACCTAAAACATGGTATAATGCTATAAAAGGCATTGATCACATTTTCATTTCTGCAATAAGGTGCCATTATGAGATCCACACAAATCAAAAACCGCCTCCGCCAGCTGAAAAGCCTGAAAAAGAGGCGTCCCGTCGTCGCCTATCTGACCGGAAACATCCACTCGGACCACCCCATGGGAATCGTGCGCTGCCTCTATGAACTGTTCGGGCGGGAAGACATTGATGTGCGGTATTACCTCGGAACGGAATGCGTCCAGTACCTCGAGGGAATCGAGCTGGAAGAAAGCCGCTTCGACTATCAGTATCTGTCCCTCTTCGAATACACGGCCTTTGATGATATCGATGTCCTGATCATCGGTTTCGGCACGATCTCCATCTATCACGAAGGGGTGGACATCCGGAGTTTTTTGTCCCGCATGCCTCAGGTTCCGTGTATCATTCTTGAAAATGACACGGAGATAGACGGCACGGTGTACCTGATGGTGGACAACTACGAAGGCATGAAAAGCACCGTGAGACACCTGATCACGGAACACGGCTGCAGGAGGATCGGATACGTGTCCGGGCCGATTCACAACGCGGAGGCCGAAACAAGGCTCAGGGCCTTCCGGGATACGCTGGAGGAATACGGCCTGCCCTGCGACGAGCGCCTGATCGCGTACGGGGATTTCTCCGAACACAGCGACGAAGCCGCGCGGCAGATTCTGGAAGCCTGCGTGGAAATACCCGATGCCATCGTATCGGCCAATGACGAGATGTGCAGCGGCATTTACAGGGAGCTGAATCATCTCGGGCTTGAGGTGGGACGCGACATCCTCGTCACCGGATTTGACGATATGGAAATGGCTCCTTTCATGCTTCCTCCCCTGACGACCGTGCGCCAGGATCTCCACCTCTACGGCGATATGGCGCTGGAGCGCACACTCCAGTATCTCCGGGGAGAACAGCCCGTCTCCTCCTACCTGAAGCCGGAGCTCATCGTCAGGAAATCCTGCGGATGCAGCGCCCACGTGGGAAGGCGCGACGCCGTGGAGAAAGATGAAAAGAATCTCCTGATCGATGATGTATCCGCCCTTCGGAAGCATCAGCAGCGCACCTGGATCGGATCCCTGATCTTAAGGGAGCTGCTTGTGGAATCGGCCGACTCGGAGGCATTTTTCCAAAAACTCGCGCTTCAGATGATCTATCTCAACGTGAGCGCTTCCCTACTTTGCCTGCTGGAGGAACCGGTGATCGTCCCGGAAAACCCGGCTTCATCGCCGGAAGCGATCATCTCTCTTCCGGATACGCTGTGCGTCCCTATGGTCCAGGCCGGAAAAGACAGCGCCGCCTGGTCCATGGAGGAGGCTCCCCGCGTAAGCCGGGGCGATCTCGGAGGCCTGCTGACCGGAATCACCCCGGACCAGTCCTTCGTCTTCCTGCTGTTCTATGAGCAGTACCAGTACGGCGTTCTCTTTGTGGAGAACCTCCCGGAGGACATCCCGTTCTACTACATGCTTTCCATGGAAATCGGAAGCGGGCTGAGATATCTGTACATCTCGAAGGAGAGAGAGCTCTACCGGAAGCAGCTGCAGGAGCAGAATGAGGTGCTTCACTACACGGCCGGGCACGATGCCCTGACAAACCTGCTGAACCGGACCGGGATTCTTCTGGAGATGAAGGACTACAAGAACGAGAGGACAGGCAAAAAGCTCGTCGCCATGATGGCGGACCTCGACCACCTCAAGCAGATCAATGATTCCTTCGGGCACGAGGCGGGAGATACCGCGCTCCTCGCGGCCGCGGACATCCTGCGCGAGGCGATCGGTCCGGAGAGTCTCATCGGCCGCACCGGCGGCGACGAATTCATGGCCCTCTTTGAAAAGAAAGAAGAGCCCGAAGCGATCCGCGCCAGAATCCGCGCGCTGTGCGACCGGCATAATGAAGCATCCAGTGAGCCCTATTATGTGGACATCTCTTCCGGCTTCTCTATTTTTACGGCTCCCGGCGGAGACGGGATCCGCGCCCTCTTTACAAGTGCGGATGAAGATCTGTACAGGGATAAGCTGAACCGGAGGTCGGATGTGAGACGGTAAAAAATCCCGGAGGTTTTCTCCGGGATTTTTCATGTGCTTTGGTTGTAAAAAGTGATGCTTGAATCAGACAGGATAAGCCTTATTCTCAAGATCCGCGGACTTCACATCCACGCCGGTATCCTGCGCGTCGCGGTACTTGAAGTAGTCAAGCGCGACCTCCGGGAACAGCGCGTATGTAAGCACATCCTCATCCTGCTTCTTGTAAGGAGCGACAGCTTCCTCGAACTTCGGAAGGCCGGGCTCAAGCAGGTCTGCGGGACGGCAGGTAATCGGCGTCTCGTCTCCGATGACCTTCTTCTGGATCTCGGGATTCACGGGAAGTGTGGTCTTGCCGTAGCGGCCGAGGAACAGGTCCTTGGTCTCCTGCGGAACGACCTTGTATCTCTCACCCGTGAGAACGTTCATAACGGCCTGTGTGCCGACGATCTGGGAAGACGGAGTGACGAGAGGCGGCTCGCCCATGTCTTCGCGGACGCGCGGAACTTCCTCAAGCACATCGTAGAACTTGTCCTCCGCGTTCATATTCGCGAGCTGGCTGGTCAGGTTCGAGAGCATGCCGCCCGGCACCTGATACTGCAGCGTCTTGATGTTGACGCCAAGGTTCTTCGGATTCATAAGGCCGTTCTCGAGATACTTCTCGCGGAGCGGGCGGAAATAGTCCGCGATCTCTGCAAGAGCGTCAAGATCAAGACCCGTGTCGTACGGAGTTCCCTTGAACGCCGCCACCATCACTTCCGTGGCCGGCTGTGATGTGCCGAGCGCGAACGGGCTCATCGCGCAGTCAAGGATGTCCGCGCCGGCTTCCGCGGCCTTCATATAAGCCATAGAAGCTTCGCCGGAGGTGTAATGCGTGTGGAGCTCGATCGGAAGGCTGGTGCCCTCTTTCAGCGCTGTGACGAGTTCTGCCGTAGTGTACGGAAGCAGAAGTCCTGCCATGTCCTTGATGCAGATCGAGTCAGCGCCCATCTCCTCAACGTCCTTAGCGGCCTTTACCCAGTAATCCAGGGAATAGGCCTTGCCGAGCGTATAGGAAAATGCGATCTGAGCTTCGCCGCCCTCTTTCTTCGTGGCCTTCACGGCTGTCTCCAGGTTGCGGAGATCGTTCAGGCAGTCGAAGATGCGGATGATATCGATGCCGTTCGCGATTGATTTCTGGACGAAATACTCGACCACGTCATCCGGATACGGCTTGTAGCCGAGGATGTTCTGGCCGCGGAACAGCATCTGCAGCTTTGTGTTCTTGAAACCGTCCTTGAACTTTCTCAGGCGGTCCCACGGATCTTCATGAAGAAAACGAAGAGCCGCGTCAAAGGTGGCTCCGCCCCAGCACTCGACGGCGCGGTAGCCGATCTTATCCATCTTGTCGACGATCGGGATCATCTCGTCCGTCGTCATTCTCGTCGCGATCAGGCTCTGGTGAGCGTCACGCAAGACGGTTTCTGTAATCTGTACAGGCTTCTTTGCGATTTCAGCCATTGTTTTTCTCCTTTTATTATTCCGCTATTTTCACAAGCGGGGCCCGTATCAGCCCGCTGCTTGTTCACAAGCGGGGCCGTATCAGCCCGCCCGCTTTTTTCACAAGCGGGGCCGTATCATCTTGCCCCCTGCGGGGTCAAGATGCCCGCGCTGGTCGCGCGATGGATTCCTGTCAGAGTCACTTTCTGTGCGCAAGCGCACAAAGTGCCTCTGCCATGAATCCGCCCCGCTTGTTCAGATTCCGTATATGGCCATAAATGTTCCGGCTGCGACAGCAGTGCCTATGACGCCGGCGACGTTCGGTCCCATGGCGTGCATCAGCAGGAAGTTGGTCGGATCAGCTTCGGAGCCGACCTTCTGCGACACACGCGCCGCCATAGGCACGGCGGAAACTCCGGCCGATCCTATCAGCGGATTGATCCTGCCGTGCGTCACTTTCTTGAGCAGCTGCCCCAGCCACATACCGCCTGCCGTTCCGAAGATGAAGGCGACGAGCCCGAGCACGACGATCTTGATCGTGCTGACGTTGAGGAACGCCGCAGCGCTTGTCGTAGCGCCGACGGAAGTGCCGAGGAAGATAACGACGATGTACATAAGAGCGTTGCTGGCCGTCTCTGTGAGCTGGTGGACAACACCGGACTCACGGAAGAGGTTGCCGAGCATCAGCATGCCGACGAGCGGAGCCGTAGTGGGAAGAATCATGCAGACCACGATCGTGATGATGATCGGGAACAGGATCTTCTCCAGCTTGGAAACCGGGCGGAGCTGCGCCATCTTGATCTTTCTGTCCTTCTCAGATGAGAACAGCTTCATGACCGGAGGCTGGATGATCGGGACGAGGGACATATAGGAATACGCCGCCACCGCGATCGGTCCGAGAAGTTCCGTCTGCTGGAGCTTCGTGGCCAGGAAGATGGAGGTCGGGCCGTCCGCGCCGCCGATGATGGAGATCGCCGCTGCTGCCTTGCCGTTAAATCCGAAGAAGATGGCAAGGAAGTAGGCCACATAGATGCCGAGCTGTGCGGCAGCACCCATCAGGAACGAGATCGGGTTCGCGATCAGGGGACCGAAGTCCGTCATCGCGCCGACGCCCATGAAGATGAGGGAAGGAAGAAGGCTCCACTCATCCAGTGTGTAGAAATAATACAGCATACCGCCGACGCCGTTTGAGGAATCTGCAGGTTTCATCATGATATCCGGATAGATATTGACCAGCAGCATACCAAACGCAATCGGCACGAGCAGCAGGGGTTCATACCCCTTCGCAATCGCCAGGTACAGGAAGATCAGCGCCACCACGATCATGACGTAGTTGCCCCACGTCAGATTCATGAAGGCTGTCTGCTGCCCCAGGTTAGATAATGTACCGAGTATGTTCATTGATTGACCTCCGATTGCCTGTTAGTTCAGCGTAGCCAGAAGATCGCCTGTCTCAACTCCGGCGCCTACTGCCACATTGATGCTGGCAATGGTGCCCGCTTCCGGAGCGACGACCGGGATTTCCATCTTCATGGATTCAAGAACGATGATTGTGTCACCCGCATTCACCTGATCACCGACATTGGCCGGAATCTGGAAGACCTTGCCCGGAACAGAAGCCGCGACCTCGATGCTGCCGGCAGCTCCGGCCGCCGGAGCCGGGGAAGCCGGCGCGGGAGCGGGTGCAGGCGCTGCTGCAGGAGCGGGAGCAGGTGCTGCCGGTGCTGCAGCGGCGGGAGCAGCTGCGCCGCTCTCTTCCACTGTGACAGAGTAAGCCGTTCCATTGACTGTAATCGTATAATTCTTCATCTTTTTGTATCCTCCTCAAAGATTAATGCCATTTGTTATTATGAAGCCGTCTGATGGAACGGACGACATATCCTTCTGACTGCGCATTCGGATCGCCCGGCATGAACAGACTCACCGGTTTGTCCTCGTATGCGGCAATCGCCGCGGCAATGACCGCGATCAGTTCCTGATTCTTCGCCAGGTCGATCTCCTCGGCGGACGGACCGGCCGGTGCGGCACTTTCCGCAGCCGCTGCCGCCGGAGCAGGCGCTTTCTTCTTGTCCTTGTTCTGAGGCTTCACCTCTCCGCCGACCTTGTTGATAAACTTGAAGCAGCTGATGATAAGGCTGAGGCCCACGAGAATACAGAACACGACCAGCAGGCCGGTGACCGTATTGCCGGCTGCCGTCGACATCTTGGAGCCGAGCGTCTCCTCGGAGTCGTCGGAGTAATCGCCGATCGACGTGGCATACGGGATCATCGCCTCATCATAGGAAATGGTGAGCGCCATCATCTGGTCGTCTTCGCCGGTCACGATCATGCGGCTGGTGTAATGGCCCTTGTCTGTCCTCTGCGTCAGATCGACGTTGACATCCTTAACGGCGCCGTGGGCCTCGGTGAACTGCTTCCAGCGGTTCGCCCAGCTGTTGTCGAATATCTTCGAGACAACCGTCTGGCCCCCGTCAAGTGCCTCGGCAAACTGCTCGTAGGTCACCGACCGCATCGTACCTGCAAAGTAGGTATCGGTATATTCAGCCACATCCTGTACATTCTCGGCCCAGATCTCCTTCTTATGCTCATTCTCGATCTGCGAAGAGGTCTTCTCACAGCCGGTGAGCATAAAGGCAGCAAGGACGATGCACAGCAGAGCTGTTACAATTCCTCTCGTTTTTTTCATGGATGCCGCCTTTCTCAAACCGTTCCGTGCTTTTTGTCCGGACGGTCTTCCCTCTTAGTGTAGAGCATCTCAAATGCGCCGATGACATACTTTCTCGTATCGGCATCACTGATGATCGTATCCACAAGTCCGCGCCTGGCTGCGGAAGTCACGCTCTGCTGCAGGGCGGTATATTCCTTCTCGGTCTCCTTAAGCGCCGCGTCATCTGCCCCGTCGCTTAAGATCTTGGCAGCCATCTTCGGATCCATGGTTCCGATCTCGGCGCTGTCAAAGGCGAAGACCATGTCCGCACCGATCGCTTTGGATCCCATGAGGATGTAAGCGCTGCCGTAAGCCTTGCCTGTCACGACAGTGACCTTCGGAACGGTGGCGTCCGCGTAGGCATAGGCGAGACGGGCCGCCGCCTTCTGCATAAGCTTCTCGGTGCACTCCGTATTCGCGAAGCCTTTTGCATTGGCCAGTGTGAGGACCGGGATATTGAAGGCGTCGCAGAAGGAAATGAACTCGGCCGCTTTCTCCGCTCCCTTGGCGCAGATCACGTCCACATTCCCGCGGTTCGCGACGGCGCCGACCGTGTAGCCGTTAAGGCGGATGAAGCCGGTCACGACGCAGTTGCCGTATCCGGGCTTCGTCTCGAAGAAGAGACCGTTATCGCTGATCAGCTTCAGAGTCTCGGCCGCGTCGCCGATCGTGTCTTTGAGTCCCGCGGTGAGGCGGTTCAGGTCATCGGCATTCTCGCCCATGAGGCCTTCGTCCTCGTTGTTGAGCGGAAGCATGGTGATCAGCTCGCGCATGGCGGCATAGACTTCCTCTTCCGTTCCGGCAAAATCGATATTGCCCTGCTTCAGCTGATACTCAGCCGAGGAAGTGTCCAGCTTGTCCTTGCTGTTGCCCTCGACGGCATCCGGAGCATTTACGAAGAGATGCGCGTTCTCCGCTTCCATAAATGTGAAATCCGACAGAGCAGGAAGGATGGACAGACCGCCGCCGCAGCCTCCGAAGATTCCTGTGATCTGGGGGATGAGTCCGGAAGCCATGACCTGGCTTTTCATGATACGGCCGAGGGAGTCAAGTGCGTCCGTTGATTCCTCAAGGCGGATGCCGGCGCAGTCGATGAGACCGATGACCGGCGCACCTGTCCTTCTGGCAAGCTGATAGATCCTCGTGATCTTTTTGGCGTGCATCTCACCGACAGTGCCCCCGAGAACGGAAGCGTCCTGACTGTAGATGTACACAAGGCTGCCGTCCACCGTGCCGTAGCCGGTGATTACACCGTCTGAGGGCGTCTGGGCGGCAGAGAGATTAAAATCGGTGCTTCTGGCCGTGACCTGGCCACCGATTTCGACGAAGCTGTTCGCGTCAAGCAGGGAAATGATCCGCCTGCCCGCTGCACTTACTGTCAAACTCATCTTATGTCCTCCATCAGATTTATAAATAATCATAATCGAACTTAGTATAACTCTTCACAGTGTGTAATTCAACAGTATTTCCATGTATACAAAGGATTTTGTATTAACATTTATACAAAAAAAATCAGGATCCTTATCAGACCCCGATTGTTGTGCTCTCATCGATTTCTCCCCTGTCGATCTCCGGGGATCCGTCCGCTCCTTCGCTTTCCTCATGAACGGCTTCCGCTTCGGCCTCCTCGCGGAAATCCGCCACCGTCACGGGGCTGATCTCCGGGAGCGTGTCCGGAGAAGAGACGCCGAACGCGCGCAGGAAATCCTGAGTGGTTCCGAAGAGGATCGGCCGCCCCGGCTGTTTGGCTCTTCCCAGCTCCGTGACGAGATGATACTCGATCAGCTTATTGACGGCGTGATCGCTGTTTACGCCCCTGATCCTCTCGATCTCCGCTTTCGTGACGGGCTGTTTGTAGGCAATTACGGACAGCGTCTCCATCACGACGTCCGTCAGGTGAGGCTTTTTGGGCGTCAGCTCGAGCGTGATCAGCTGCGGGTAATACTCTTTCCTCGTGCACATCTGCCAGGCGCCGTCGAGTTCGATGATTTCCATTCCCCTTGTTTCATTTTTATAGCGCTCCGAAAGGTCCCGGACCAGCTCGAGCACTTCCTCTTTATCAACCGAAATAGCCTTTGCCAGGTCCTCCGTGCTGACCGCGCGGCCCGTTGCAAAGAGGATTGCCTCCGCAGCCGCTTCCTTTTCCATTCTTTCCATACAGTGTCAAGCCCCTTCCGAAACAATGTCCGATTTGCCGAATCTCTTCCGAACCTGATCCAGGGAAATGTCCGGCACCTGCTCAATTTCGATATCATCCGCAATTTCTTTCTGGGTGGCGCGGATAAAGCCGTAGCTGATCAGCTCCAGCACGGCCAGGAAAGTCACCACGACCTGCGTCCTGGAACTCTGGCGTTCCAGAAGATCGCGGAACGAAAACTTCCGGTGGCTTTTCGCGAAGACCGCGACATTTTCCAGTTTATCCGGAAGCGAGACCTCCTCGCGCTCGATGGTCCCGAATTTGCTTCGCACCGGATCGATCCGGTCTGTCTGTCTGCGGAGGATCATATCGAAGATCGTGTGCAGTTTATCCAGCGTCATATCTCCGATGACTTCCGCGGGATCCACTTCCGGCCGGTACTTCCTCACTTCCGCCGGTACCGTATCCCCCTTGAAGACATGCTGCTCCGCCTCGCTCATGCGGTCCCGCAGCTCATAGGACATATACTTGTAAGTCTTGTATTCCAGAAGTCTTCTTATGAGCTCTTCCCTCGGATCGCTCTCCTCTTCGTCCGACTCCTCCTCAGCAGGAAGCAGCATGCGGCATTTTATGGCGATGAGCTCCGCGGCCATCACCATGAATTCCGACATGACTTCGAGGTTCTCCTCCTGCATCTTCTGCACATAGGCGAGATACTGGTCCGTGATTTCCACGATCGGGATGTCGAAGATATTGATTTTGTTTTTTTCGATCAAGGTCAGGAGAAGGTCCAGCGGACCGTCAAAAGCCTTGAGCTCCACTTCTATCAAAACAAGTGCTCCTTATATATTCATCACAGCGGCATGAGGTCTATGTACACCAGCTCCATCGGATTGTGAATCCGCATGAGTCTGGTATGGTCACCGAGTCCGCCGGTTACAATCATGCATTTTTCGTCCTGGTCGTATCTCCCGTACCCGTATTTCGGCAGCGGGATGCCGTAGGGACTGACGGCCACTTTATTTTCGCTCAGCCGCATGACTCCGCCGTGAAAATGGCCGCTTAAGGTCAGATCCGCGCCCCACCTGAAGTACGCGTCGCCGAACTCGGGGTTGTGGGCGAGCAGAATATGAAACGCATCTGTCCCGCGGGGCTCCCCGACGGCGCGGTTCATCTCCCCGTCACTCAAATACTGCTTCCGCAGCTTCCTGTATTTCCTTAAAGGGAGCTCGCAGCCGGTGATGAGAAGACTATCGTCACCCCTCCTGAACATCTCGCTGCGGTTATTTACCAGAATAATCCCGCGCTTCTTCAGCTCCCTCACATAGTGACGGTAGACGTCCTTAAAATGCCGGAGCTTCGTCTCGTGATTGCCGTTCACCGCATAGACGGGTGCAATCTCCCGCACTCGGCCGATCGTGTCAAGTACCGGTTCGACGGGAAAGTCCTCCCGGCCGGTGACAAGATCTCCCCCGCTTAAGATGAGATCCGGATGAAGCCGCGTGATCTCCGCGATCAGGTGCCGGTTTCCCTCGCCGTGCTCCTTTCCGTGCAGATCCGCAAGAAAAATGACGCGGAGCCTTCCGCCCAGCTTTCCGGACCTGACCGTATAGGATTTTGTCACAAATTCGACTTGGTTCACTTTGAATTCCCCTTCTGCCCCCGATCTGCGATCGGGGGAGCCCGTCGCGGCTCCTAAGCGACTTCAAGATTTCTCCGTAAGGAGAAATTACCTTTTGCGCACTCGCGCTAGTATAGCACAGGAAAGACTTACAGGCAAGAAAAGTCCCCGGCCTGTGAGTGGCCGGGGACTTGCGCTTTTCATTCAGTTGTATTTGCGCTTTCTGGCTGCCTCAGACTTCTTCTTGCGGCGGACAGAGGGCTTTTCGTAATGCTCGCGCTTACGGATCTCCTGCTGGATACCTGCTTTCGCGCAGCTGCGCTTAAATCTTCTGAGCGCACTGTCGAGGGATTCACCCTCCTTGACGATTACGTTTGCCATATACTTCGAATTCACCTCCCCCCAAACCGTCTCGGGGTTATTTGGTCATGTATCAGATCATGAACGGATTACATTATCACATAAAATATCCGCTCAGTCAATGGGAAATATTTTAGAAGCTTCTATTTCCCGAGCAGTTTCACAGCTGTCTGTCTGGCGAGCTCCAGAGCTTCTCCGATTTTGGAAGGATCCTTTCCGCCGGCCTGCGCCATATTCGGACGTCCTCCGCCGCCTCCTCCGACGACCGCAGCAGCGGCCTTCACGAGATTTCCGGCATGCGCGCCCTTCTTAATAGCGCCCTCCGTGGCCGTCGCCATCAGATTGACCTTGCCGTCATGGGAGGAAGCAAGAACGATGACCGCCTCTCCGAGCTGATCCTTCAGAGAATCGCCGAGAGTTCTCATCTCGTTCATATCGACGTTATCCAGCGAGCGGACAAGAACCTTCACCCCGTCGATCTCCATCGCGTCCTTCGAGGCGTCTCCCATCGCCGCCTGGGCCGCTTTGGACTTCAGTGATTCGATCTCCGCATTCGCCGCGCGGAGCTCGGACAGAAGATGCGCGATCTTGGCAGGGATCTCCGAGGGATTGCTTTTGAGAACCTTTGCGGCTTCATGAAGCGTGTCCTCTTCCTGTCTGTAATAGTCGAAGACCGCATCGGCGCTGATCGCCTCGATCCTGCGCACGCCTGCGGCGATGCCGGACTCGCTGACGATCTTGAACGCGCGGATGTCTCCCGTGTTTTTCACATGAGTGCCGCCGCAGAGCTCCTTGGAGAAATCTCCCATGGAGACGACGCGGACATTTTCACCGTACTTTTCGCCGAACAGCGCCATGGCCCCGGTTTTTCTGGCGTCGTCGATCGACATCACCTGCGTGGAGACCTCAAGTGCGGAGCGGATCTCTTTGTTTACAATATCCTCCACTTCCCTGATTTCCTCAGGTGTCATCGGTTTGAAGTGGACAAAGTCAAAGCGGAGTCTCGCCGGATCCACGTAGGATCCTTTCTGCTGTACGTGATCGCCCAGCACTTTTTTGAGCGCCGCCTGCAGGAGATGGGTCGCGGAGTGATTGTCGCAGGTAGCTTCCCTTAAAGAACCGTTTACGGTCAGGACCGCTTCGTCTCCCACGCGGATCGTGCCCTTCGTGACGATCCCCTTGTGTCCGACTCTGCCGCCGCGCAGCTGGATTGTCTCGCGGACTTCGAAGCTGCCGCCGCCGGTCTCGATGACTCCCGTGTCGCCGACCTGGCCGCCCATAGTGGCGTAGAACGGAGTCTTTTCGGTGATCACCGTTCCCTCGTCTCCGTCTGCGAGGGACATCACGAGCTCGCCGTAATTGTCGTCATCCACCTTGGTGGTGAGAACGGAGACGACAGACTTTGTGCTCGTCTCGTCGTAGCCAGTAAACTTAGAAGTGACATCGCTCGGGATATCATCATATACGGTCGCTTTGGCTCCCATATAGTTGGAGACGGCGCGGGCTTCCTTCGCGCGCTTTCTCTGCGCCTGCATGCTCTCATTGAAGCCTTCCTCGTCGACGCCGTAACCCTTCTCCTCAAGAATGTCTCTTGTGAGATCAAGCGGGAAGCCGTATGTGTCGTACAGCTCAAAGGCCTTCGCGCCGGACAGGATCTTCTCACCGCTCTCCTCGAGCTCCTTCTCGCGGTCCATCAGGATCTTCAGACCCTGATCGATGGTCTTTCCGAACGCCGCTTCCTCGGACGCAAGGACGTCATGGATGAACTTGAACTTCTCTTCAAGCTCCGGATAGCCCTCCTTGGACGTATCCGCGACGGTGCGGGACAGATCGGCGAGGAAAGGTCCCTCGATGCCGAGCTTCTTGCCGTGTCTCGCCGCGCGGCGGATCAGGCGGCGGAGCACATAGCCGCGCCCCTCGTTCGAGGGAGTGATGCCGTCCGATATCATAAATGTCGCGGAGCGGATGTGGTCCGTGATGATGCGGACGGAGACATCCTGGTCCGCGTTCTCTTTATAAGTGACGCCGGCCACCTCGCAGATCTTGTCGCGAAGAGCCTTGATCGTGTCGATGTCAAACATGGAATCGACATCCTGCACCGCCACGGCGAGTCTCTCGAGTCCCATGCCGGTGTCGATGTTCTTCTGGGCCAGCGTGGTGTAGTTGCCCTTGCCGTCATTTTCAAACTGCGTGAAGACATCGTTCCAGATTTCCATATAGCGGTCGCAGTCACAGCCCGGGGCGCAGTCCGGCTTTCCGCAGCCGTACTTCTCGCCGCGGTCGTAATAGACCTCCGAGCACGGGCCGCAGGGTCCCGCGCCGTGTTCCCAGAAGTTGTCCTCCTTGCCGAACTTGTAGATCCTGTCCTCGGGAACGCCGATCTCATCGCGCCAGATCGCAAATGCTTCGTCGTCATCCAGATAGACGGAAGGGTACAGGCGGTTCGGATCAAGACCGACGGTCTTTGTCAGGAATTCCCAGGTCCAGTGAATCGCTTCCGTCTTGAAATAATCCCCGAAAGAGAAGTTTCCGAGCATCTCGAAAAATGTCCCGTGCCGCGCAGTGTGTCCCACATTGTCGATATCGCCTGTGCGGATACACTTCTGGCAGGTGGCGACGCGCTTCCGCGGCGGCACTTCCGCGCCCGTGAAATAGGGCTTCAGCGGTGTCATGCCCGCGTTGATCAGCAGCACGGAATTGTCTCCGTGCGGCACCAGCGAGAAGGATTTCATCGCCAGATGTCCTTTGCTCTCCATGAATTCGAGGAACATCTTTCTAAGTTGGTTTACTCCGTATGCTTCCACTTCTTAAACTCCTCCACTT
>CACZQS010000216.1 GCA_902783325.1 uncultured Lachnospiraceae bacterium | reverse complement strand
TACACGCTTGAAGAGACAGTAGCGCCGGCCGGATACGATATCACCGTGGCGACGACATTTGCCCTGGATTCGGAGGGCAAGATCGACAAGACGAAGACCACTACGAAGGTCAGCGACAGCGGTGTTCTCCTGGTCGAGGATACGCACAAGCCGATCAGAATCAGTAAGGTCGATGTGGCAAATGGCGAGGAGCTCGAAGGCGCAACGATCGTTCTGAAGGACAGCAAGGGCAATGTGGTTGACACCTGGACCTCCACGGATAAGGCGCACGAAGTGACCAACATCAAGAACGGCGAGACCTACACGCTCAGCGAGACGGTGGCACCGGAAGGCTATGAGATCACGACCGACACACAGTTTAAGATTAACGAAAAGGGTGAGGTTGAGACCATTAGCACGAAGGTAAGGGAAGACGGCGTACTCCTGGTTGAGGATAAGAGAATCACTAAGGAAGAGACACCTACACCGACGCCGACTGTGACGCCTACGCCTACACCGACTGAGACACCTACAGTTACACCGACTGTGACACCTACGCCGAAGGAAAATGTGGACGTGGTGGTCAAGAAGCTGAAGAGCATGAACGGATCTGCTACAGCTCAGTACGCTCTCGGTGCGGTTCTCAAGATCGTGGACGAGAACGGAAATGCCGCGGTGGACCAGAAGACAGGCTATGAAGTGCGCTGGCTCTCAGATAGTAAAGATCTGAACATCTCCCTGAAGCCCGGCAACTACAGCCTGGTTGAAGAGAGCGTACCGACGAAGCTTTCCAAGTACTGGGACAAGGCCGACCCGATCAGCTTTGAGGTTACAGGAGATGGCAAGATCGTAGTTAACGGCAGCTCCGGAAATGGCGTCACCATTTACAATAATTTCAACTACTCACTGTATGAAGAGTCTAGCGACTACGAAACATATAAGACAAACATTGATATGACCGAAGAGGAGTTGAATGATGCAAAGAAAACGCTGAACCTCCCGCTTTCACCGGAGGAAGAAATCATTACTCCGAACAAGACCAAGAATAATACCAAGAAGACCGTAACTCTCACGCCGGAAGCGGACGAAAAGACACCGAGCAGAGGCAACACAAGCACAGGCACAAGCGGTGGATCCACAACACGTACAACGAATGTGAGAACCGGCGACGAGCAGAATGCGGCTCTTCCGATCGGACTTGGAGCGATAGCTCTCGGAGCAATTCTGGTGATTCTCCTTGAAGAGAAGAAGCGGAAGAAGGCTTGATAAAACAAAGATGGCAGGAGGGAAATCCTCCTGCCATCTTTATATTGTACTTGTGCGTTATATTGTTACTAGTGCGGCGGGCGCCGGCTTTGTCTTGCCGGATCGGTTTACAGGTTTTACAGATGGATGCCTTTAAGTCTGCGGGGAAGTACAATTGTGAGGTATTCCGTATGCATGGAATGTCCTTTTCGGATATCGATGATTCCGTGCTCCAGTAAGCGGATGACCTGCTCGGGGGCGTATGGGAAGCTGTCGGACAAGAGACAGTCACCGGAATTGGCCAGTGTGCGCATTTTCTTGATGAGGGCCCTGTCCTCCTCGTCGATGAATTCCTTGATTCTTCCGGGCTTTGCTGAAAGGAGCGCGTAAACAACATCGGCGAGCTCCTTCTTTTTCTTGCCTGCCGGTTTGAGGCCCAGCTTGAGAAGGATGTTCTGAAGGACTCCGACCTTGCAGCTGTCGATCATCATCTCCCAGTCATCACTCCAGTCCGCATCGATGACGCCGTCTGTCAGTTCTTCAATATCAAAGATGTCTTCAAGGCTGTATTCTCCGATTGGTTCAGTGTCCTCATAAGAAAATGTGTTTTCGAAGAAATCGCGGATGCATTTTTCCTTTTGCGGGATGGCTTGCGGGGATTCCCATCGGATGTCAAACTCTCCCTCCGAGCCATACTCATTTTCAAAGTTATAGTCATCTTCAAAGTCATAGTCATCGACGAAGCTATTTTCAGGACTGCCGAGGAACATGCCGCCAAGGGGATCTTTCATGTACCCGACGCTCTCGGACAGGAGGCTGAGAAGCTCGTCTTCCGAATTGACACCGGCCATGGCCATGAGGGTCTGCACTTCATCGTCTTTGAGCCCGAACTGCCGGAAGATGCTTCCGTCTTGCTCGTTTAAATACTGGGCCTGCAGGTGGCCGAGCAAACTGGCCTTATAATTCATGATATGGGGGAGCGGAGCCGCTTTGAGAGGGACGCCTGTTGCTTCTTCCATAGCTGAGAGGATCTGCTTCATAAAGGAGCCGGAGACCAGGATTTTTTTGGGGCGGCCGTGATTGATCATAAGTTCTGTAACTTCGCCGCATAATTCCGGAAGTCCGCACTCAGGGGGCAGCATATTCTGATAGATGATTCCGCCGGACTTGTGATCGGCGATCAGAAGCAGATGGGGGAATAGCGGTCTGTCATAGTTCTCGTCATCGATACGTGAATCCATGGCGATCACATCGAGTTCCCAGGTGACGTTCAGCTGTTTCCATTTGCCTGCCATATTCTTAAGGAGTGTGTCATCCTGCGGAGCCATATGAAGCTTACCGAGCTCTTCCGGGTTCCAGCTGGTGACGCCTAGTTTCCATTCCCGTTCTTTCTGCGCATATATATAACCGTGGTCGACGAGGTGAAGACCGCGCGGTTTCATTTTCTCGATGAGATCCAGACACGGGAGGAGCTGCTCCATATAGCGGATCAGGTCCTGTACACCCCTGGCATCCGGGATATAAGGCGCGTAACCTCTCGCGTGGTCCTCGAAGTAGAGCCACTTCCGGCCGCGGCCGAAGTCGAGTTTCAGCTTTTTGATGACATCCAGCTGCTCTTCCGGGATGTCAGATTTCTTGTCTTGGAACATTACGAGGCAGTTCTGCATGAACATAATGTACTCGTCCGTGACAGGTTCATGAGCATATCGGATCTGCAGCAGCATTTCGCAGAATGCGGCTTCTCCGATATACATGCCGAAACCGTACTCCAAACCGCCATTGCCCATGATCGTGAAGAAGGCTTCGTCATCCTCGGAAAAGCGGATGCATATGTATTCTTCGTTCATGAGAATCTCCCACGGTTTCTTTTTCATGAAGCGCGCGGCCAGATCGTAAAGCTTTTTCCAGTCGGAGAGAGGGGCTTCTTTTCGGGATGACTTTTTCATGGGGAGAGGACCTTTCTTTGGCTTTGGAGGGTTTGCTGTTATGGTGTATTATGTAAACAAATATGACAATGGGGACAGTCCCCTTTGTCATATTTGTTTACATAAGTCAGTACTTTTTGATGTCGGTGTCTTTGGGAACGATGATGATGTAGGTGCCGTCTTTGCAGCGGCGGAGGAGCTTCTTCATCACCTTGGTTCTGACGCTGACGCAGCCGGCGGTCCACCAGCGGTCAGTGCTCTTGCAGTGGAGAAAGATCGCGGAACCCCTGCCGAAAACGGTCGGATTGATGTTGAAGCCGATGGCCATGGCGTAGGCGTATTGGTAGTAATCGGTGAGATGCTCCCCGGCCATGCTGCTCCTGCTCTCGACCCAGGTGTTGTAGGTATCGTACTCGGCGGACCAGTAGGAATACGGCGTGATGTCCTTCCAGGTCATCTCGGTACCGGGGTTGGCGGCCTTGCCGAAGGCGAGCAGGATCGGGAAGGAGCCGATGGGCGTAGTCTTGTCGCCGGCGTGCCTGGTCAGGGCCAGACCGTTTTTGCCGTAGCCGCAGTAGTATTTGAGGCTGCGCTTCCAGGAGCCGTCCTCCTGCTTATTCCAGAGAGAGAGCTCATGATCGCAGACCACGATGATCTGCGAGGTCTTCTGAGCGGTGGCGGTATTCTTCAGATACTTTGCGATCCTCGCTTTCTGCACTTTTGCAAATGCCGCCGACGTCGCGCTCTCAGAGGCCTTCTCCTTTTTCGGATAGCCTTTGAGGACGTAGTGACGGAGGATCTTCTTGTCATTTGCACCGTACTTGCTGAGCAAGGACGGGTGGCGCTCCACATAGTAGTCGTAATCGTAGACCGGCGCGTAGTCGATGCCGGAGTAAACGGTCCGATGCGTGACCTTCGTCTCCGCCGGGACAGTCTGAGATTCGGCTGCCGGGACGGCCTGGGATGCTGTCTCCGTGTCCGCCGGGATGACGAGGAGGCAGGCGATAAAGAGCATAATGATAAATGAGACCAGCGGCCCGGTGTATTTTTTTATTCGCTGTAGAAACATAGGCGTATATCCTTTCTGATCTGCCCCCGATCTGTGATCGGGGGAGCCCGTCGCGGCTCCCCGCGACTTCAAGATTTCTCCGTCGGGAGAAATCACCTTAATTTACGATCATTGTAGCGGACGGCGGCATTTTGAACAAGTGGGAAAATGAAAAACGGGAACAGATGTTCGCATCTTTGTTGACATCGTCACCGATGTCGTGTATAGTGAAATCATAAGAAGTTCCATTGTGGTTTTGTGTTTTACAGGATTTTTCAAGGAGGTATACAGCATGGCACTTATAACATTGACTGCAGCAAATTATGAAGAAGAAGTAATGAAGAGCACACAGCCGGTTCTCATTGATTTCTGGGCGAGCTGGTGCGGACCCTGCAAGATGCTCTCGCCGGTGGTGGAAGCGGTTGCGGAAGAGGTGACGGATTTTAAGGTTATGAGCTGCAATGTGGACGACGAGATGGAAGTGGCCGCTCAGTTCGGCGTGCAGTCCATTCCGACCCTGGTCGTCATGAAAGACGGCAAGGAAGTAAACCGCAGCGTGGGCGTGATCCCGAAGGAGCAGATTCTTGCTCTGGTGAGGGGCTGAAGGACCGTTAACTGTGACTTGACGGTTTACATAAGACAAAGAC
>CACZQS010000215.1 GCA_902783325.1 uncultured Lachnospiraceae bacterium | reverse complement strand
GCCTGTCTTATTGATGATCTCCTGGAGCTTCTCGGGGTTCTCCAGCATCGGGCAGGGCTGCAGATAGTTTTTGTTGAAGGGCTGACCATCACGGTAAGCGCGGAACAGCGGCTGCTGCAGGCACTCGAGGAGACTCTTCTCCTTGATGTTCGCGCCAGAGTAATGGATGAACACGCAGGGTTCCACGTCGCCGTTCGGGTTGACGTGGCAGTAATGCTTGCCGCCCGCGATGCAGCCGTGCACGAACTCGCCGTCGTTCTGGAAGTCCATGCAGAAGATCGGCTTGCCGCCTTCCCAGTTGCGGATCTCGCGGATCCTGTGATACATATACTCTCTCTGCTCCGGAGTCGGGATCAGTTCCACTGCGGCATCCATGCCGATCGGCATGTAATGGAAGTACCAGCTGAAGGTCACGCCCCTGTCGATCAGGAAATCGTAGAACTCATCAGACGTAACGGCTTTGTAGTTCTCGCTGGTGTAGCAGATCGATGTGCCGTAGACGAGACCGTTCTTTCTGAGCAGAGCCATCGCGTCCATGACCTTCTGGAAGACGCCTTCGCCGCGGCGCGCATCCGTCGCATGCTCCAGACCTTCGACGCTCATCGCGAGGACGATGTTCTTGCAGCGCCTCATATCATCGCAGAACTGCTGGTCGACTAGTGTGCCATTCGTGAAGATCATGAATCCGCAGTCATAGTGCTTCTCGCACAGGCGGATGATGTCCTTCTTGCGGACCATCGGCTCGCCGCCGGTCATGGCATAAGCGCGGCAGCCGAGCTCCTTGCCTTCCGTGACCAGCTTGTCCATCTGCTCGTAGGTCAGATTACATGTGCGGCTGTACTCGGAAGCCCAACAGCCCGTGCAGTGCAGGTTGCATGCGCTCGTCGGGTCAAAAAGAATGATCCACGGGACATTGATCCCCAGCTTCTCGGCATTCTTTCTGGTCTCCCTGTATCCTGTGAAGCCGCCCTCGAATCCGATCGACATGAACAGACCCTTGATGAACTCCGTGTCCGCGTGATCCATCAGGTTGTTGAAGAATCCCGTCCACTTGCCGTCCTTGCCGAAAGCCGTCTTCAGCATCGCGTAGCCGTCGTCAGTCCAGGCGTCGCCGAGCAGCTTCTGTATTCCGTTAATTACCCCCACATAGCCTTCCGTGCGGTTGTTGATCGCTTTCTTGCCGACTGTGTCCAGAAGCAGCTCGAAAGCTTTCCTCTGTGCTGCATGCACGATTTTGTTTGCCATGTTATTGTATCCTCCTCAAATCTATATCCATAACTGGCATTCAGGGAAGCTTTTACACTTGCCCGAAATGAACCCAATGGGTGCAGTATACGCCATTTCCCTCAAAAAAGAAAAGTCTTATTTTTTAAAATGGATACACTTCCGCAAAATTGTTCTTTTGATTTCGGTCCGGATCTGCCATAATGCAAGTCATGAAAACGAAATCCGAACCGAAAATCTTATTTGTGGACATCGATTTCACGCTTCTGACGGCGGAGAGAGAGCTCACTGAGGAAAATGACACTGCGATCCGCGAAGCGCTCGCGGCGGGCCACCGCGTGGTCATCTGCAGCGGGCGGCCCCTCGGCGGGATCCTTCCCCTCGCAAAAAAGCTCAATCTCACGGGCGAGGGCTGCTACCTCATCAGCTACAACGGGGCATTGATCTATGACTGCGGGGCGGACCGCGTCATTTTCAAGGAGACCCTGCCGCTCGAGGATGTGCGCGTCCTCTTCGACAAGGCCGATGAACACGGCCTCTACATCCACACCTATTTTCGTGACAAGGTGCTTCTGAGGAAGCTCAGCGAGGAATCCGACTATTACGTGGACCGGATCGGCATCCAGTATGTCGTGGAGCCGAATCTGCCGGAGGCCATCGTCGAGGAGCCGGTGAAGGTGATTCTCATCGAGCTGCATGATAAGAGCAGGCTCGAGGCCTACCGGAAGGAAGTCGCGCCGCTGCTTGCCGGGCGTGTGTCCCTGTTCTATTCAAGTGAAGTGCTTCTGGAATGTGTGAAGGAAGGCATCTCCAAGGGCGATGCCGTGCGGCGTCTGTGCCGCCATCTGAATCTGCCGGTCACTTCCTCCATCGCGGCCGGGGATTCGGAGAACGACATCTCCATGCTGAAAGCAGCCCACATCGGCTGCGCCGTGGCCAACGCCACGGACGAATGCAAAGCGGCCGCCGATTACGTGACGGAGCGCAGCTGCGAAGAAAGCGGCGTCGCAGAGATAATAAGGAAGTTTATGCTCACGTGAGCTGACCTAAGGGAACTGTCAGCTCACATATATGGACAGGTCGTTCAGCAGAAAACAGGCGCCGACCGCGATGTACAGGAAATTCTTCTTCCGGATGAACGAGCTTAAGGCGATGGCGATCAGGTAGAAGAAAACCGCCGCGAGTCCGATCCTCCAGAAGGAAAGCATATCAAGTCCGCGGTTCTCCCCGACGAAATCTTTTACCATGCGGAAACCGAGCGCGTTCCGGTAGATAATCTCCCAGGCAAGGACCACGATGCCGCAGCCGGCAAGCGCCCCAAAAGCGGAGCGCAGGAGACATTTCTTATCCCGGAGGGACTCTCCTCCATAGGAACCCCCGTCAGGAAGCATATAGAACATCAGAAGGACCCCGAGCGTTGACATGAGAGAGACGTAGCGGCTGAGCAGCTTGGACATCCATTTTGCATTGTAGTCCGCCAGGGTGGAGTGTCTCGAAGCCACATAGATGAGAACCAGGAAGATTCCGATCAGTCCCAGCACTTCCGCCAGATTCTTTGCGGTCTTCTTCCACGTCGCCCCTGTGACAAGAGAGGCGATGATCACGCTTGCTCCCAGCATGGCGTAAAGTGTATAGCACATCACCCATTTCATCTGCGGGATGAACTGGTAGCCCACCCGCTCCGGCCCGGAGGCGGCATTAAATCCGAGAGTGGTCTTGACCAGCGTGAAAGACAGCCTGACTCCCTGCCCTCTCGCGATCAGCGCCGCATAAGCCAGGATAAGCGCGGAAACCATGGCCGTGTAGATCACGCACCAGATGAGCGCTTTCACGATCCCTTCTTTTTTCTTTTCTCCCTTCTGAAGAGCTCCGCTTCCCCAGATGAGGCAGAACACGGGTAGCATTACCAGGCACAGATATTTCGACATCAGGCACAGCCATGCAAGGAGAGCGGCCGCGAAGGTAAGGCCCAGCTTCTTCCCGAGTCTCCCTTCTGCCCTTATCTCTTCCCGCCAGTTGAAATGCACGAGCAGCGCCACCACTACAAGAGGAACCTCGATGTTCTCCGCCATGTAGCGGATCGTGTACATAAACCACAAGGGGCTGATTCCGATCAGCACGGTCGCGATCAGGCTGTCCGTATCCTTAAGCTTCTTTCTGAGAAGCAGGAAAATGGCGACGAGGAACACTCCCTTCCATGCCGCCTGCGCCATGAAGAAGCCGATCCCCTCTTCCCCGCCCGACACCATTTTATAAAGGCCGAGTAAAGCCGGATACACAAAGGGATGGTGGAATCTCCTGAGCCCGCCTCCGTCGAAGATATCCGCGGCAATCTTGCCGAAGGTGCGCGAGTCGCTGGTGTAAAGGGATACAAAATGTGAAGTGGCCGTATAGACATAGATCATCTGCGCCGCCGTCAGGAGCAGGATCACGATCAGGGCCTTCCACAAAAAGCTGCGGCCGCCCGCTG